>PWQX01000284.1 GCA_003556605.1 Spirochaetaceae bacterium | reverse complement strand
GCGCTGCCGCCTGCGCGATGAGCGCCATATCCATGACTTCCTGAATCGAGTTGGATGACAGCAGGCCAAACCCGGTTGAGCGCGCTGCCATCACGTCGCTGTGGTCGCCAAAGATGCTGAGTGCCTGGGCCGAGACAGCGCGCGCAGCGATATGGAACACAGTCGGCGTCAACTCACCTGCAATCTTGTACATGTTCGGGATCATGAGCAACAGGCCCTGCGACGAGGTAAAAGTAGTGGTCAGAGCACCGGTGGTAAGCGCGCCGTGTACCGCACCGGCGGCGCCGGCTTCCGACTGCATTTCTACAACATGCGGAACCGTGCCCCAGATGTTCTTACGCTTCTCGGCCGAGTATTGATCCGACAACTCCCCCATAGGAGAAGACGGTGTGATTGGGTAGATCGCAACGACCTCGTTGGTGGCGTGTGCGACATAAGCCGCTGCGGTGTTTCCGTCGATAACTACCATATTTTTCTCTGACATAGCTGTCCTAACGCTCCTTTATAAGATTTGCAGAGTTTCGTCGAAGACCTCTTGTACACTGACACACTCACAATCGAGATGACGAAATTCCTTTTGATGTGTAGTCCTCACTATAACCGGGGAAGAGCAAAAACGCAACCTTTTGATAACGATAACCGTTTATTCAATTCGTGCAACGGATTAAACCCTTTAGAATCAGTCGTAGAGCAGGCGTAAGTTTTCGAGGCGCGAGAATGCGTAGATCAACCGCTCCTGCACGCTGTTTCCGGGCAGCGGGTGCACCTCGGGCGTGGCGAATCGCCGGATTGCAGCGCACTCTGCAATCGTGGTGAGTTGGCTCGGTGCGTCGGACTCACGCTGGGCGGGCGGCTTGCCCGAACGGGTGTCGAAGGAGTCGATTACGATCGCGATGCCGCGTGCGACCGATTCCAATCCAAACCAGTCGGCTAGCTTCGTCACGCGCGCATGGTGTTCTCCATTTACCGGCGTGTTCAAAAGGCGGCCGATATGCTCGCACAGTGCCGAGTTCAGCTGAAACACTTCTCGACGACAGCCGTGATCGTTTGCGACTTCTTCCAATATGCGGTACTGATGCCGCGGCGCGAGATAGCTGAACTCCGCGGTCTCGGCGCTCACCAGTGCCGTGAGCTCTGCGTGCAGGCGTTCGCGGGCGCTCGCAGGCAGTATCGCTGCGGCTGACGCGATGCGCCGCTCGTACGACCGCGCGGTTTCGGCGTGGAGCTCCGGCTCGTGCCGCGAGTGCCACGGAACGCGTACTTCGTTGTAGAAGTAGCTCGGGAAACGATCGAATAAACGGTCGGTGCCCGTGAGGACCTCTAGACGACGGGCGAATAAGGGTACCGCATGAGTCAAAGCCGTAACAAACTGATAACCGAATCCCTCCTGCACAGACGCTGATACAATCAATTCGCACGCGCCTACCAGGTGATCGAAGCCGAGTCCGGCTTGTACCAGCCGATCACCAATACCCCAGAGCCCTGGGACGAAGCCCTTGCGGAACGCAGCCTGCACCAGTTGCGAGTAACGTTGCTCGGGCTGAGATACGCCCGGGAGCGTCAAGAGCAGATTGTGGTCCGCCGGCGACACCCGCGCAAGCAACAACGACTCGAAGGCATTCTTGCGTCGGATTGTGCGAACCGGATAGATCGCCATCGGGAGCTTAGGATCGAATCTGCCCGCGTGGCCCCCAAAGGTATCGGCCAATGCTGCTCGAATCGACGGCCGGTCTGCGGCCTCGGCTCCCTGCAACTCGCCGCGCACCGGCGCCGGATTATGAAGCGTCCAGACCTGCCGGTCGGGAATGCCGGCACTCAGCAGCAGGCGATGGTCACGCCCGTTGATCGTTATGTAGCGCACATTCGCGGCAGTAGGGTAGGGGTCGGTGGTGATGCAGGTCCTCAGACTCTCGAGGTTTTGATATCGTCCACACTCGGCGAAATCGTGGATTTGGAGCAGCACGCGTTGCTCGGGATGCCGCGCGATGAGGTGCAGTAGCACCTCGGTGAACACTGGGTTCTTACCAAGGTGATAATTGTGGATCCACCACACCGAGTTCTCGTTCAAAAAACCTGTGAGAGCTCGGTGCAGGGCCTCAGACTGTTCAGTCTCGCTACAGCCCTCAGTGTAGTCGAGCTCACGCAGAACTGTGATCTCCAGGGTGTGCCCCTTCAGTTCAGGCTCAATATTTGCGCGAAACGAATCGAGCGCTTCGTGTGAACCAACAACAAGCCGCACCGGTCCAAGCCAGTCGGCGTAGCGTAACAGTGCCTTGAGGTCGTCTCGAACGACGCTGGTGACGCCGCCGGGTTTGAGATGGTAATGCATAATGACAAGCGAAGTATCCTGCGCCGGCATGCTGCCAGTATCGAGCGACAGCGGGCCGGCGCGCAAGCCCCCCGCACGCTATGCAATGCGACCATCGGCAAATCGTGGCACCGGTGCCCGGTTGCATACTGCATGAGCCATGGCGTAGATTAGTAGAGCTATGAACGCACGCATCACAGAGTTGTGGACTGAGATTTACGGCCCCGGTAAAGCCCGCGAAACCGTACAAGCGTTAGAGAACCTGCTGGAGTGCTATCGCAGTACGGTTTGTCCACCCGACAGCTACGCGTCGCGGAGCGCAGGCGACGAGCCCGCCGGGTTCGATGCCGGCGGCGGTGACGGGTTATCCGGAGGTGACTGCACTGACGTTGGGACGGGCCCTCCGGGGCGCATTTGGCTCGACCATCGCGATGCGGTAATGATAGCGTACGGCGATCACCTGCGCGGGCGCGACGCTTCACCGTTAGCCTATCTCCATCGATTTATGGCCGACGAGTTAGAGGGCACGGTGTCCGGAGTTCACGTATTGCCGTTCTCGCCGTATTCGTCCGACGACTGTTTTTCGGTGATTGATTATCGCCAGGTCAATCCCGAACTCGGGAGCTGGGCGGATCTTGAACGGCTCGGGCGCGACTTCATACTGATGGTCGACCTAGTGCTCAACCACTGCTCGTCCCGGAGCGAATGGTTCCGGGCTTTTCTTCGCGACGAGGCACCGTACAACGAGTACTTCATCACGGTGCCGGAAGGTACCGACACCTCCGGCGTTGTAAGACCGCGCGCGTTGCCGCTGCTGACCGAATATCAAACCGCGCACGGCCCGAAGCTCGTCTGGACGACCTTTAGCGCCGACCAGGTAGATCTCAACTACGCGAATCCGCGGGTGTTGCTCGAAATGCTCGACATCCTGTTGCTATATCTGCAGCGCGGTGCGCAGATCATTCGACTCGATGCGGTAGCTTACCTCTGGAAAGAACTCGGTACACCCTGCATTCACCATCCGAAGGCTCACGCGGTTGTGCGCCTCATGCGCGCGGTGATCGATGAGATCGCGCCGTGGGCGCTCATCATTACCGAAACGAACGTGCCGCACACCGAGAATATCAGCTACTTCGGCAGCGGCGCCGATGAAGCCCACATGGTCTACAATTTCTCGCTTCCGCCACTGACCCTTGATGCGTTCCTGCAAGGCGATGCGCGCTACATCACCGAGTGGGCTTCGACATTGCCGCAGCAGCAGCTCAAGACCGCCTTCTTCAACTTCCTTGCTTCGCACGATGGAGTAGGACTATTGCCGGCACAGGGGATCTTGCCGGATGAGCGAATCAGTAACCTCATCGAGACGGTCCAGGCGCGCGGCGGGTTGGTATCGTACAAGACGACCCCGTCGGGCGAGGTGCCGTACGAGCTCAACGTGAGCTATGTCAGCGCGATCGCCGACCCGGCCCTGCCTACCGCGCAGCGTGCCGCGGCCTTCTTGTGTTCGCAGGCGGTCATGCTCGCCATAGCCGGGGTACCCGGAATCTATCTCCACAGTCTGCTGGGCTCCGAAAACTGGACGACCGGCGTGGCTCAGACGGGCCACAATCGCAGCATCAACCGCCGCAAACCGGAGTATGACACGGTGATCGACGAGCTCGGTGACCCCGAATCGCTGCGGGCTATGATATTCGAAGGCTACAAGGACCTCTTGCGGGGCCGCGGGTCGCACCCGGCGCTCGCCCCCGCGGCGCACCAACGCATCATCGGCGGCAGCGGCGAGCTGTTCGCGGTACTGCGCTCGGCCGGAGGGGAGCGCGTGTTATGCCTTCACAATGTCACCGCTGAGCCCGGGGGAATACAGCTCAGTGAGCACGAGTTGGGCCTGAGTAACGACCGGACGTTTCGTGATCTGATTACGGGAGACGTCTTGTACCCAACACGAGAGAACGGGAATCGTGTCTCAATTGAGCTGGGTCCGTATGAGGTGCTGTGGCTGGCGTACACCGGGCGCAGCGGGTAGTTAGACTGATCCCGGATCGGGACAATCAGTCTCGTCGTTCTCGCGGCCGTATACCGATTTCACGAGATACAGCAGTTTGTTCTCGAGGATGTGATACGAGAAGTAGCGGCAGCCGAGGGCATAGTTGTAGTCCACCATAGTGCGGCGATAATCGGCGTCGTCGAGAACACGGAGTGCCGCGGTCACAGTCTCCTTGGAAACAAAGTTATCCATCTCGATCACGCGGAATCCCCTCGGCTTAATGTCGTAGGAGTAGATCGAGTAGTTGTTCACCAATACCGGCTTGCGGAAATAGATCGCCTCGAGGAACGCGTTGCCGAAGCCTTCGAACAACGAGGGATAGGTAATTAAGTCGGCATACGGGTAGACATCCTGCAACGAATAGATTTTGCGCCCGTCGGTGGTCAAGCCGCGCTGTTCGCCGATGATATCGTCGACGAACAGCGCGTTGATTCCGAGCAGTTCAGCGTATTCCTTCACACGCTGCTGATACTCGTAGCCCTCATCACCGGAGGCATGCGATATCACGAGCGTCGCCTTGCGGTTCAGGCGGTGGACCAGCTCGATCGCGTGTTCAATTCCCTTGCGCTGTACTACACGCGTGGGTTGCAGAACCAGCAGCTCGTCTTCGGCGATGCCCAGCGCCTGCCTGATGTCGGCGGAGTAGTCATCGGGCGGGTCGGGCGGTTGCTCGAAGTGCATTACGTTGGGAATAAGCGTCGCACCGATACCGGTGCGCAAGGCCAGCTGATTCTGGGCCGAGGAGTTGATCACCACGTGCGAGATCGACGACAGATGCGGGGGGTAGCACCCGTTGAGAATGTCCCAGACAGCGTTGGTGAGGAAGCGTTTGCGCTCCCAGAAGAAGTCATGGTGGTGCGCGATGGTGTTGATGCGCGTCTCGGCGATGAACTCGGTCAACGCCATACCGAGCGGGAGGTTAAGCGGGATCGTGACGGCGTTCTGCGGCACGAGAAGGTCAATTTCGAACCGGCGGACAAACTCGTAGATCGCGTCTTTGAGGTGGTCGCGCAGCGCGTGAAGCTCGTCGGTGAGCTCGCGCGACCGGTGTCTTTGGTCAAAGCATTCGTCGTATATCCGGCGGATTTCGGGGTGCTGGAAATGCAGCTTCTCGACGAGCATTGAGCGCTCGGGCGGGGTGTCGAGCTCACCTCCGAGGAAATAGCACGAAAAACCGTTGGCCTCGAGAACCTCAACCCATTTCATCGCCTCGAGCGATACACCGTCGGTGCCGGCGAACCGAAACGAGACGAACCCTACACTCTTGCTCACTGCAGCCTCCAACTACCGGCGGCGCCTGCCCAGAAGGCTCCCCGCCGGAACGCTTACTTGACGAGCGCCGAGATGGTGCGGAAGGTGTCGGTTCCCGCGTAGCGGCACAGCTCGAATAACACCGACTCGACCGTGGTCAACACGCCGCCGGCTGTCTGAATGCGCTGAAGCGCGAGCTCGCGGTCATAGACCCGGCGCGAACCGGTAGCGTCGGCGACAACGACGGGCGTGATGCCGTGGCTTAAGAGATCCATTGAACTCTGCAGAACGCAGATGTGAGTCTCGATTCCGGCGAGCATAACTGTACGAATGTCGGGCGCTATCAGCCTCTCGGCGATCACGGGGTCATCGCAACAGCTGAATGCCATCTTCTCGAGCGTCTCGAGGGTGCCGCCGGTTGCGGCAGCGCGCTCAACCGGCGTGACGGTAGGACCGAGTCCCTTGCGGTACTGCTCGGTTACTATAAGCGGTATCTGGAGCTCTCGCAGCCCGCGAATGAGGATCTCGAGCCGTTCAGTCAATGCCTCGCGATTCTGAATGTGTGGAAACAAGCGTTCCTGTACATCGACAATCACGGCGGTGGTGTTTTCTCGCTGAATACGCATCGGTTGCCATTATGCACCAAATCCTCTATGTTGGCTACCAATAGCTGTCGCTCGGCCGCACCTCGGTTGCCGGGCGGAAGCCGCGGAGGCCGCCACTTGCAGTCATTCCTCGAGCACCTTGAGCAGCGCTGTCGTAGCGCGGATACCTTGTTGTGCGTGGGCCTCGATCCACGACCGAGCATCCGTGCACCTGAAGCCGCTTATTCCGAAATACTCGGGTATAACCGGCGTATCATCGACGCGACGGCGCAGTACGCGGCGTGTTTCAAACCCAATATAGCGTTTTATGAACGGTTCGGCCCCCAAGGTCTCGAAGCATTGGAGGCCACTTGCGCCGCGGTGCCGACAGAGATTCCGATTTTGCTCGACGCGAAGCGTGGCGATATCGGGGCCACCGCCGCCGCGTACGCCGACGCTGTGATCCGCATCGGCGCCGGCGCGGTAACGGTAAACGGGTATCTCGGGCGTGAGGCGATCGATCCTTTTCTGGCACAGCCCGGACTCGCCGTGTTTGTCTTGGTGCGCACCTCAAATCCCGGCTCCGATGAGATTCAAGCGCTGGAGCTCGCCGACATGCACCCGCGACACCGTCACAAGCTATTCGAGGTAGTAGCCGAACGCGCCGCGACGTGGTCGAGCCGAGTGGGGGTAGTGGTGGCCGGCAACGTGCCGGATGCCCTGGCGCTCGTTCGCCGCGTGCAATCGCAGATCTGGATTCTGGCCCCCGGGATCGGCGCCCAAGGCGGCAGCGCCACCGAGGCGGTAGCGGCCGGGGTACGCGGCGACGGGCTGGGCTTGTTGGTCGCAGCCAGCCGCTCCATTGCGGAGAGCGACGACCCCGGGCACGCCGCCCGCGAGCTGCGTGATGAGATCAACGCTGCACGGGCGGTGGCCGGCTCGCGGGGAGCTGCGTTTCCGCGTAGCGCAGAGGCCGCGGCGGGAGCCGGCGCACCGGGCGATGACAGCCTGCAGCGCGGTACTGCGCAACCGGTGCCCGAACAGACGGGCTACGACCCCCTGCGGAACCGGGTGCTGGACGGTTTGATCGAACACCGCTGTTTTCGCACCGGCCGCTTCACCCTCAAGGACGGCAGCGTCTCACCGTTTTATGTGGATCTTCGCCGGGTTGTCTCAACCTCGGCGTTGCTGACGCTTGTCGCAGAGGCGTACGTTTCATTGCTCGAGGACCTTGAGTTTGACCGCCTGGCGGCAATCCCGATTGCCGCTTTGCCGCTCGCGACCGCCGTGGCGCTGCGGTTGCAGGCGCCGCTGGTGTATCCGCGCATCTCGGCCAAACAGCACGGCAGCGGGAACCGGGTTGAAGGCGAGTACTCCGAGGGTGAGCGCGTGGTATTGCTCGACGACGTGATCACTTCCGGGGTTAGTAAGCTCGAGGCAATCGGGATCCTGCGCGACGAGGGCCTGCAGGTGACCGACTTGGTTGTTCTGCTGGAACGCGGCGCGGCAGGCCGGCGCGAGCTGGAGACAGCCGGGGTTATGCTACACGCGTATGCGCACGTGCGCGAGCTGTTACAGCGCTTGCGCACTCGCCGGGCAATCACAGAGAACGAAGAATCCGAGATGCTACGGTACCTCGCGCGGCGGGAGCTCACCGAGTCATGACGGAGACGCTGTCTGAGCTAATCCGCGCCCCTATCGTGCTCGGCGGGGAAGTGCTGCCGATCTCGCCGTTTGATCTCATTGTTCAGTTCGTCATCCCCGTACTCTTGGTGACCGCGCTATACCGTGGTGCGATGGTCTTGTACCGCGGTGCGTTGGATCGGTTGAAGCTTACTGCCGGACCGCAAGAAAAGGCGCTGCGTGTAGGCAGGCGAGCTCTGCGGGTGATACTTCTTCTGCTCTTGATCGGTATTACGGCTCGGATATTTGGAGCCGAGGTGTGGTCTTATCTAGCCCGTGCGTTTCGGTACCTACGCGAGCCGTTCTTCGTCGCCGGCAACACTCAGGTTTCATTGCTGACGGTACTTGCCTTCATTCCGGTGTTGTATTTGGCTTCCTGGGCGTCACACTGGAGTAAGCAATTCATCGAGTCGCGTGTCTTGGACAGGCTCGAGCTAGATCCGTCACAGCGCTTTTCGCTCTCGGCGGCCTTGCGGTATGCCGTGATGGCAATCGTGGTGGTCGTAGGCCTCTCGATGCTGGGTGTCGACCTGTCCTCGCTGGGCGTGTTCTTCGGTGTGCTCGGCATTGGCTTAGGCTTTGGGCTTCAGACCACCGTTGCCAATGTGTTCTCAGGGTTGGTGATCATCTTGACTCGCCCGATAAAGGAAGGCGACAGGATCGAGGTGAACGATTACGAAGGCACGGTTATTCAGATTAGGCTGATCTCGACGGTCGTGAATACGCTCACCAACGAAACCTTGATCATTCCGAATCAGCAGATCGTCAACAGTGCGATGCACAACTACTCCTACGAAGACCGCAGCATCAAGGTGCGGAATGTAGTGGAAGTCGCGTACGGCTCTGATCTCGACAAGGTCCACCAGGTAATGGTGAGCGTGGGTCGCGCAAACCCGTACCGTATTCCCGAACACGAGCCGCTGCTGTTTTTTCGATCGTTCAACGACTCCGGTATCGAGGTAATGCTGAGCACCTGGATACGTGATACTACCGAGAAGTACTTCGCGATTTCGTGGAATAACCTCGAGATCTGGCGCGCGTTCAAGTGCAACGGGATCGAGATACCCTTCCCGCAGCGGGATCTCCATTTCAAGGCGGTACCATCCGCGATCGCGCAGGCCGGAGAGACCCGCCGCTCGGTTGAGAGCGGAGATTCTGCCGGACGCGGCGAGTAACAGGCGTGCGGCAGCCGCGTGCGATCTGTACCGCGCGTGTGCAGCGGTTAGGCAAGCGGTGCCAACGGAGCGGCGGCACTTGCGCCGCTGTTGCGGTGGCGCTGTCTCGATCAGCAGTCTTGGGTTTTTCAGGCACGCTTGGCTGCAGCCCTCAGGCCTGTGCCGGTGAGGGTTTCCCGGTTCCACCTACCGGGGTTTCGAGTATATCCTGGACGGTCAGCTTCGAAAAGTAGCTGTTGATGTGCCGGGAGGCGTCACGCCAAACGGCGTGCATGTGACAGAAGTCTTGCCGTTCGCACAGCCGCCCGTCCGAGAGCTCCTCACCCACCGCGTCGCTGCAGTTGGCGCACGGGGTAATGGTTAGCCCCTCGCCGACCGCTTCAAAGACCGCTTTCGCAGTTATCTGTTGCGGCTGGTAGTTGAGTCTAAAGCCGCCGCCTGGGCCGCGTACCGAGGTGATGATTCCGGCCTGCTTGAGGCGAAAGAAAATCTGCTCGAGAAACTCGGGTGAGATATTCTCCTCGCTCGCCAACCGCTTGATCGGCACTGGGCGCTCGGTATCGGCCATTGCCAGTTTTGAGATCGCCCGTAGTGCGTATCGTCCTTTCGTTGTGACTCTCATGCTATTGCCTCGCCGGCACAAGCAATGCTTGAGCCGTTTAGTTAACTTAATTCCCAGTGTAACCGTGGCGTTCGGACTATGTCAAGCTGGATCGATATTCCGATACCTTAATGGCGGGCAGCGAGTGGGGCACCGGGGCACCTGTGCCGCCGCCGCCGGTGATCAGGGCGGCTTTCGTAATCACTGCGGTGGGTGTGATCAGGAGTTGACTCGCTCAACGTATTCGCCGGTTTCGGTGTTTACGAGCACCTTGTCCCCAGGCTTGATGAACAACGGCACCTTAACTTGGCGCCCGGTCTCGAGCGTGACTACCTTGCTCGCGCCGGTGACGGTATCACCTTTCACCGCTTGCTGGGCCTCTACGACGGTGAATGTCATTTTCAGCGGCAGGACGATGTCGATCGGGCGGTTCTCCCACATCATAATCCGGTAAGTGTCGCCTTCCTTCATGTAGGTTCCTTTTTCCTCGAGCCCCCCGCGCTCAATGAGGTACTGCTCGTAGGTCTCGGCATCCATGAAGTGATATCCACTTTCGTCTGCGTACAAGAACTGCCCGTCTTTGTCGTACACGTCCGCCTCTTCGGCGGATTCGTTGGATTTCAGCGTCTCGCGGAGCACTTGGCCGGTGCGGAGGCTCTTGAGTTTGAGGCGCACGAACGCCGAGCCTTTACCCGGGTTTACGAACTCGCGCTCTGTAACTACGTACGGCTCGTCCTTCATGAGAAGGACCATTCCCTTGGCAATTGAACCTGCTCTAACCATGTATTCGTTCTCCGTTACGTCTCAAGGTATAGTGTGTTGTGTCGGGCGTATTCCGATCTCGCTGCGCTGTAATCTTGCGGGGCGGCGCAGGGTGGTATGCCCCGGGTGCTTACCGATCCCGCAGCGTATCAGAAAACGGGAAAAATATCACCTCATCGAGCGACTCCGCTCCACTGAGTATGAGTAGCAATCTATCGGCTCCGAGAGCAGCTCCCGAACAGGCAGGAAATTCGCGCTCAAACAAGCGCGGGTACCCGCAATCAACCCCGTGCTCGGCATCACGTCCGCGTTTCTGACCGCGTTGCAGCGCGAAAAACCGCTCCACCCGATTGGAATCGGTCTCCTCGGTGTAACAGTTTGCAAGCTCAATTCCGCCGAGATACAGCTCCCAGCGCTCGCACCATGGTGTGCCCGGGATCTCGCGCGCCAAAGTCGGAATCTGCTTTGGATACTCGAGCAAGGCAACCGCGCGATCGGTGGGAAGCCCGGGCTCAATGCGGTCAACTACTGCAAGGTTCACCAGTTCTTCAATGCTGTGTAATCCGCGCGTTTTCAGCCCAACACCGGCAACCGCATCGCGTAAGCGATTGTGCTCTAGCGCCTCGCCAAGCGAAAACCCAACGTATTGGCGAAACGCCTGCTCGAGTGTCAGTTGGAGCGGCTCGCGGCTGACAAGGTTTCGTACACTCAGCGCTGCTTCCGAAGCCAAGCGCTGTGCCAAATACTGCAACAGCTCGAAAGCCGTGTCAAGCGACGCGCGATAATCGGCATTAAGCGTGTACCACTCCAGCATCGTGAACTCGGGATTGTGTAGCCTGCCGGCGGCCTCGCCGTTTCGAAAACTGCGTGCAAGCTGAAACAGGTTGCCGTAACCGCCTGAAAGCAGCCGTTTGAGATATACCTCCGGGGAAGGCACCAGATACAGCTCGCGCGAGCCATGATACGGCGACTCGAAACGCGTGCGGAACACGTCGAGGTGATTCTCCGGTATGAGATCGGGGGACAGTACCGGCGTGTCCACCTCTAGGTAACCGGCCTCCTCGAAAAATGTCCGGATCTCGCGAAAGAGTCGCGATCGCAGGCGCGC
The DNA here is from genome assembly GCA_003556605.1 of Spirochaetaceae bacterium. Classification (GTDB taxonomy): domain Bacteria; phylum Spirochaetota; class Spirochaetia; order DSM-27196; family SLAA01; genus B1Sed10-166. The sequence goes on along the minus strand of PWQX01000284.1, from coordinate 70,281 downwards.
GACCTGGTATTCCATGCTGCGCGATCATAACAAGCCGGCTCTATCGGGGCAACACGTGTCTTGTAAACACCTTTACCGCGCTTTCTGCGGTGTTCGGCGCTTGCCGGACGGACGCCGCTGCGACATACTGGCCGAACGGGCCGGCGCCTCCCACACGCGCTTCGCGCTGCCGAATCAACGGGTTCAACCCACGACTATAAGAGGAGTGCAAACACCGCATGATAACCGCAAACCCCCGGAGATTCGACTTCCATACGCAGCATCCGCGTCGTGGGACCAACAGCATCAAATGGGATCTCGTGCCTGAGGGGCGGCTGCCGCTTTGGATCGCCGATATGGACTTCGCGCCCCCGCAGGCTATCGCGGAGGCGATCAGAGAACGCCTGTCACATCCGATCCTAGGATACTCGCTGGTATCCGAAAGCTTCTACGAGGCACTCGATGCCTTTCAGCGCGAACAGCATCTGCGCGGTATGCCGCAGGAGGAGGTTTCGGTGGTCTCGGCGGTAATGCCGGGCGTTAAGGCGGCGATCGAGTGTTTTACCGAACCGGGCGACGGCGTAGTTGTACAAGCTCCGGTGTATACGCCGTTTTTCCAGTCGGTACGTGACAAGAACCGTCGGGTTGTGTTGAACCACTTGCGTGAGCAGGATGGATACTACCGATTCGACCTCGACGAGCTTGATGCGGTGATCGATGAGCGCACCCGCATGCTGTTGCTGTGCTCACCGCACAACCCCGTGGGCCGGATCTGGACGCGCGCTGAGCTTGAAGCGGTAGCCGACCTAGCTGTCCGTCGTGACTTGATCGTGATTTCCGACGAAATACACGCGGATCTCAGGCTCGACCCGTACAAGTTCCTGGGGATAGCAGGGCTTGGGCCGGAGATCGCCTCGCGTACTGTCACGCTGGTCTCCCCGAGCAAGACTTTTAACATCCCCGGATGCGCCGTCGCGGCTGCGGCGATCAGCGACCCGGAGCTGCGCAAACGATACCGAAAAGCGCTGAAGGCCACCGGTACCGATCACGTAACCACGCCGGCGGTGATAGCCACTGAGGCGGCCTACCGCCATGGTACTCCCTGGCTGGACGCGCTGCGCGGCTATCTTGCCGAGACGGTGCAGCAGGTGCGCGCGGTGTTTGCCGAGCGTCTGCCGCAGGTCGGCGCCGCGCCGGTAGAAGCGAGCTTTGTCATGTGGCTTGATTTCAGGCGACTGCAGCGCGAACGTGGACTTGACGACGAACAGCTGCAACGTGTGTTGCGCGAACAAGCACAAGTCGAGCTGTCGCACGGTCCGGTGTTTGGCCCGGGCGGTGAAGGCTTTCAGCGGCTCAATATTGCGACGCCGCGTACGCTGTTGCGCGAGGCGTTGGACCGTATCGTGCGTGTGCTCGGCTGATGATAGTTTTCGTCGGCGGGCTGTAATCGTATATTAGCAGATATGGTTCTGCTGCTGGGCGCGATGCAAGCTGAGATCGTCCGTATCCCACGACTCATGTCCCGTACCGATCGCCGTGACTGGCAGCGCTTCGTGCTGTATCGTGGCATGCTGGACGGCGCCGATGTCGCTGTGGGGTGTATCGGAGTAGGGAAGGTGCTTGCGGCAGCGATAACGCAGCACCTCGTTGAAACACTTCAGCCGCGCGCGGTGCTGCTCACCGGTATCGCCGGTGCCCTTAAGGGTGATCTGTCGATCGGCGATATCGTCATTGGGCGCGACTGTGTACAGTATGACTTTGACGTTACGGCCCTTGGGTTCGCCCTGGGAGAGATTCCCTACAGCGGCTATCGAGCAGTGACGTGCGCCCCCGGCCTGGTCGCGTGCGCTGCCGCTGCATCCCCGCCGCAAGGCCGTGGGCATGTAGGGCGTATCTTGAGCGGCGACCATTTCGTCGATGCCGATGAGAAACGTCGCCTGGGCGCACCGGACTCGCAGCTGTGCGGTGATGTCGTCGATATGGAGAGTGCTGCGGTTGCACTGGTTTGCGCACTGAACAAGGTTCCCCTACTGATTGTGCGGACGGTTTCAGACACGCTTGACGGCCGGCGACCGAAGCGATTCGCCCGGCTGGTTAAGAGCTGCGGCGACACCGCGGTGTCGTACTATCGCCGGCTTGTGAGCGCCGGAGTGCTGGACAGCGGTACAGCGTAATCTCAGCGCCTGGCGATTGACCACTGGTCCGAAGCTTGTGCTGCGGGTGCCGGGCAGTTAGCCGCCGGTGCGGGTTTTAGCGCTTCGGTATGACTGCAAGCTCCGCGAGCTGAAGGTGTGCCGGCTAACTCCCGGAACACCACGTGCTTAGCCGCGTACTCACCACAAGCTTCGGACCAGTCTTTAACGATTGTCCCCGGGGATGACCGCCGGGTAATGTACGGGAACGAGCGAAAGAAAGGATGTGAAAAGGATGCTGCAACAAGGTGAACACCACCAGGGCTTTGAGATAACCGGAGTAGATGATCTCACTGAGTATCGCTCCCGGGGTATACGTGCGCGGCACGCGGCAACCGGGTGTGATGTGTATCACGTTTATAATGACGACCCCGAGAATCTGTTTGCCTTTGCGTTCAAGACCGTTCCGCAGAGCTCAAACGGTGTAGCCCATATTCTCGAGCATACCGTGCTGTGCGGCTCGCGCCGGTACCCTCTCAAGGATCCGTTCCTGCTGTTGCTCCAAGGCAGCATGAGCACATTCATGAACGCGTTTACCTTTCCCGACAAGACCGTGTACCCGGCGGCGAGCACCGTCGCGAAAGATCTGTTCAATATCATGCAGGTCTACGGCGACGCGGTGTTCCGGCCATTGCTGAAACCCGAGATGTTTCAGCAAGAAGGCCATCGTTTGGAGTTCGATGATGAGGGGAACCTCACCCGCAGCGGCGTGGTGTACAACGAGATGAAAGGGAACTACGCCTCTCACGATTCAATTGCCGGGGAGTGGTCGTATCGCTCGCTGATGCCGGATACTCCGTACGCGGTGGACTCCGGCGGTGATCCCGAGGTCATCCCGTCGCTGAGCTTCGATGAGTTCGTTGAGTTCCACCGGGGCTACTATCACCCGTCGAACACGCGGATCTTCCTCTACGGCAATATTCCGACCGAGCAGTACCTCGAGGCGCTGCAGAAGGAGTTCCTCGGTGAGTTCTGCGCATCGGAACCCAAGATTAACTTACCGCCGCAGCCGCGTTGGAGACAGCCGCGCCGTATGCAGGACGTTTTCCCGGTTGAACGGAGCGAGGACGCAAAGGGCAAATCCTCGGTAACTCTGAACTGGCTGCTCTCTCCGGTAACCGACCCGGATCTAATGCTGGCGTTCGAGATCCTGACCGACATCCTGCTCGGTCACTCGGGGGCTCCGCTGCAGAAAGCAATCGTAGAGTCGCCGCTTGGTGAGGACCTCTCGGCGCCGAGCGGATTGGAGACTGAGCTGCGTGAGCTCGTGTTCTCAGTGGGGATGCGGGGTACCGACCCCGATAAGTGCGAAGCGATCGAGGAGCTGATTCTCGGCGAGCTCCGGCGCCTGGTGGACGAGGGGTTGGACGCCGAGCTGGTCGAAGGTGCACTGCGGCGGGTCGAGTTTCGTAATCGTGAGATCAGAACCGGAGCGTCGTTCGCTTTGCGGTTGATGCGCCGCGGTCTTCGCGGCTGGTTGCACGGTTGTGAGCCGGTGAGGACCTTAGAGTTTACGCCCCGGCTCGAGCGGCTGCGCGCGCGGCTTGCAGAAGAACCGCGGCTGTTCGAGAATCTGATCGGGGAGTATCTGCTGCGGAACGCACACCGCAGTACCGTTACCATACGGCCCGAGCCGGGGCTGAACGAGCAACGCGTTGAACGCGAACAAGCGGAGCTCGCCGGGCGCTTTGCCGAGCTCACCTCAGACGAGCGCGAGCGAATAGAGCGCGAGCAGGAGGCGCTTCGGCGGCTACAGGAGCAGCCCGATGACGCCGAACAGTTGGCTGAGTTGCCGTTTCTCACGAAGGAAGATATTCCCCGGGAGATAGAGCGGATTTCCTGTCGGCGGCGGGAAATCGGCGGCGGCGTGCCATTGTACCTTGTGGAAGAGTTCACCAATGGAATCGTGTATCTCGATTTCGCGTTCCGGATCGACGACTTGCCTGAGCACCTACAGCTTGCGCTGCCGTTGTTCAGTGACGCGGTAACCGAGTGCGGGCTTCCCGGTATGAGTTACGACCTCGTCGCACGCGAGCTTGCGCTCAAGACCGGTGGGTTTTCGGCGGATATCGACGTGAGCGCGGTGCTGGTGCCCGAAGCGGCCGAGCTACCGGGCGGCGTTGCTGCCGCGCCGGTTGGAGCCGGTATCGACTACACCGGTTCGGAACAATTGGCGGGACATGCTGCCGGCGACCCGCGCGACCGACCGGCGGCGGCATTTTTGATGTTTCGACTAAAGGCGCTGGAAACGCAGTTTGCGGAGGCGCTCGAGCTTGCGGGGCGCTTGTTGACCGAAGCGGAGCTGGGCAACATCAAACGCGTGCGTGAGCTCGCGTTGGAGGCCCGCAACGATATGCAGTCGTCGGTCTTGCCCGCCGGTCATCAGTTTGCAGCGTTACGCAGCGCCTCTCCGCTTTCTCCGGCTATTGCCCTCTCCGAGTGCTGGCGCGGCATCACTCAGTTACAGTACCTCGCCGGGCTCCGGATCGAACTCGATGCGCAGCGCCTGTCTGCAGAGCTCAACGATATCCGCTCAGCGGCGATTGCTCGCGCCGGAGCGGCATGTTCGATAACGTGCTCTGCCGAGTACAGCGCCACCGCCGAGCGGCTCCTGGAGGCCTTTGTCGCCAAGTTACCATCTGAGCCTAAGCCGCCGGCCGGAGCAAGACGCGGCGGTGCGGCCGAAGGCGCTGGGGTACGCGCACGTGCAGCGCACGGGGCCGCCGGCACGTCAGGGGTTTCGAGCACCGGTGACGGTGCGGAGCTGTTCAGCGTTCCGTCCGGGGTGGCGTACGTTGCGGGCTCGCTTCCCGGTTCCGTGCTGGGTACACCTGAGTATCCGGCAGAGCAGGTGCTTGCACATTATCTTTCGACCGGGTTTCTCTGGGAACGTGTCCGCATGCAAGGCGGGGCCTACGGGGTTTCGGCGATCCCGCGCGCTCTGGAGGGCGTGTTCTCGTTCGCCTCGTATCGTGATCCGAATATCGTTGCGACGCTGCACGCGTATGCAGCCGGCTTGCGTGAACAGGCCGCGCGCGAGCCCAACGAGCGTGCGGTTGAGCTGGCGATCATCGGAAGCGTCAGTGGTGAGCTGCGCCCGCTGACTCCGGCGCAGAAAGGCTTAGTGAACCTCCGGCGCATACTGTACGGGGTTCCGGACGAGCTGCGCCGGCAGCGGCGCGAACACATGCTTCGACTGAGCCCGCTTGAGATCTCAGCGGCTGCCGGTCGCTTGGCGCAGCGCTGGGCAGAGGTGCGAATGGTTGTTATCGCCGGTGGTTCGGCTCTCACCGCAGCCGCCGAGCAGGACCCGGCGCTCGACCGGCTGCGAACGGACTTACCGTTGTAGTGCGGAGAACCTATGGTTCCATTTCAAGGGCCGAAGGCGTCGGAGACAGTGGCAGTGTTCAGTGCGCAGCTCGTTCAGTGCTCAGTCCGCGATGCCCATCAGCCGCAGCGCTACAGCTCAGCGTTCTCGAGGAAGCTGTAGTAGGCGTCGGTCGTGAACACGATGTGGTCGAGGAGGCGAATCCCGAGGGTTTCGCCGGCCTGGGCCAGCTTACGGGTAACCTCGCGATCTTCGCTGCTGGGCTCCACGCGTCCGGACGGGTGATTGTGCGCCGCCACCAGCGCTGCCGCGCGGTCTACCACCGCGTCGGCGTATACCTCCCGGGGATGCACCAGCGTGCGGTTTACGAGTCCAATGGAAATCACGCGTGAGGCGATGACCTCGTGTGCCCCGTTCAGTGATACTGCGATGAACAACTCTTGTTTGCGATCGGCGTAATGCTGGACCACCGGCAGCACGTCGGCGGGGACTCGTATGCGGCGCCCGCGCGGCACGTACACGCGGCGCGCAAACTCGCAGGCGGCGGACAGTGTTGCGGCCTTGGCAGACCCAAGCCCTTTGAGAACCAAGAGATCCTCAACCCGCGGCATATCGCCGCGGCGGTCAAACAGATCCAGCACGGCCCGTGTGAGCTCGCCGAGGCTGCACGTACGCGTGCCCGACCCGAGTACAAGCGCCAGCAGCTCTTGATCGCTCATTCGTTCGGCGCCTTCGCGCAGTAGTCGCTCACGCGGGCGCTCGGCAACCGGCAGCGCCTTCAGCCGGTTCAACGCATCAGTTACGCTCAGATCCTTCACACTACTACTATACTGTCCGGGTTTTCCTGCTGCTTCTCTCGGTGAGCGGCTCAATGCGTGTCGTAACGACTTTTGTAGGGTTTCAGCCGTATTCCGCGGGATTCGCGATTGGCTCGTCTTGCTGGTCATGGTATATTGGAGTATCCAATGAGCTTTTCTGTCATTAAGGTTACAGTGAGTTGAACGTAGTTGTGACGCCTGCGCTTTGATCGTGCTGCTTGCGGTTCTGCTGATAAAGTGGCGCCGGCGTAGCGAACAGGCCCGAAAGAGAGGGATTTAAGCATGGTAAGAAACAAGAAAACAGCCGCAATTGCTGCAGTCCTGTTGGTTGCGCTTTCGGTTACCCCGGCGTTCGCGGCCGGGGTTGCCGAAGAGGAACCAACCGAGATTCGTATGCCAAGACAGCCTCGACAGTATATCTCGCCGTTGGGGCAGGAGACGGCAACGCAGGAGCTTGTGTTGCCGTTCTCTGAGGTGGTTGTGCCGGGCACGGACCAGGTTATCGTCGAGTACCGCTTGACGATTTTCGATCAAGAGGGCGACAAAGTCTGGGAGATCCGCGATATCCAGGAGGAGCGCCGCGGTTTTTTCGGAACACTGTTCCGCGCCGAAAAACCGAGCGTTCAGCTGCCCGACACACTGGTGTGGGACGGTACCTATCGTGATTCGGAGCTGGGGCCCGACGGTGAGGTTGTTGAAGACGGAGATTATGCCTACCAGGTGACCGTTATCGATTACGACGGAAACGTCGCGAACACACCGCCGTTCAACGTAACGGTTGACAACACCCTGCCGGAGATTATCCGCTTAGAGGCTGCGCATTACATGTTCGCCCCGATTGAGGGCAGTGGCCGTCCGGAGTTGATCGTTCATCAAGAAGGGTCGTCCGAGCTTGAATGGGAAGGCTTGATCACGGATGCCGACGGCGCCCCGGTCTGGCGGGATGTCTGGAAGAACCCGGATCCACGCGACCGCGCCAAAGACGCTCCGCCGCCGCAGGAGGTTCGTTGGGACGGCACCTACAATGTTGGCGGTCGTATCGGTGAACCTGCGCCTGAGGGTGAGTATCGCTATAGTCTGACCGGGCGCGATCGCGCCGGTAACGCGGTAACCGAAGAGCTTGTAGAAAGCATAGCGCTCAGTCGTACCGCCCCCGAGGTTGAGTTCCACCTCGGCGAGCAGGTTCCGGCGTTCTCCCCGGTGGACACCGGTATACAGGACACGTTGAGCTTTTATATTAGAATCGGCGGGTATGACGAGGTGGTCTATTGGAAAGGCGAGATCGCCGCTGCCGCAGCTCCCCACCTTGTGGTGCGCACGATCGAGGGCGAAGACGAACCGGCGGAGGAGATTGTTTTCGACGGTCTGAGCGACGCCGGCACGTTGCTGCCCGATGGTATGTATGTGGCTCGATTAACCATAGAGTTTGTCAGTGGATATGTAGCGGCCCCCGGCGCACTCGAGTTTGAGATTGACACGGTGCCGCCGGCAGCCGCTATCGGTGTGGACACCAAACCGCAACCAACGGAGCCCGGTGACCCTGTGTGGTTCGGAGGTGAGCGCAAGCCGGAGCTGGCGCTGACTATTGACGCCGACGAAGACGCAGCATGGACGGGCGTTGTCTATTATGAGGGCGAGGAGCGGCTCCGCGCTCGGGCCGAGGACTTCGGTATCCGCACGTTCCCGTTAGAAGTGGTCTGGGACGGAATCGACATTGACGGCACTGAGGCCCCCGATGGGATGTACTCGGCGTATGTGGAGGGGGTGGATCGGGCCGGCAACATCGGCCGTTCGCAGGAAGTATCCGTGAGGAAAGACACCCGCCCGGCGGAGGTTAAGGTAGAGCTCGGCGAGACCGGCGGAACGGAGGCTGAAGTCACGCTAGCGGTCACCGAAGCCCGCGAAGAAAGCGTTCCAATGCGGCTAAGCTATGACCCCGATGAAGGCATTCGTGAAATATTCATCACGATCCGCGACGAAGACGGTGAGGCGGTTCGCACTGTGCGATCGGAGCCGCCTTTAGATTCGTGGGCCTGGTTTGGCGAGGACGATGCGGGCAACCTCGTTGAGGACGGCAACTACTATGTCGACCTCCGCGTAGTCTATTACAACGGAAATGAGCCCGAAGCGACCGGTGTTGGGCCGATTGTGGTGGATACAACGCCACCGAGTGTCGCGCTCTCGGCTTCTCCGCTGCCTTTTGCGCCCGATGCCAGACGACGTCATGAGCTTAGCTTGAGGCCTGAAGCGGTGACTGTGCACGAGTTCGACCGTTGGGAGCTGGAGATCTTGGACCCCGACGGAATGGGCTTCAAAAAGTTCAGTGGACCCGGGGAGCCGGATCCGGAGATCATATGGGACGGACGCGATGAAGATCGTGTGTTGGTAGAGAGTGAGCTCGTATACAGCGCTGTCTTGCGTGTCTGGGACGATAGGGGAATGCAGGGCGAAACGCAGATCAATATCCCCATTGATACCCTCATCAGTGATGTACCGCCGGAAATCGCAATCTCGGTATCACCGATTCCGTTCGCGCCTGATGACTATCAGCAGCACGAGCTGACGCTCACGCTGGAAGCTGAGACTGATAACGAGTTTGATCGCTGGGAGGTGGAAATTCTCGAGCCCCACGGCGGGAGGAGTTTCATCACGTTCAGCGATGACGGCGAGCCGGATCCTCAGATAGTGTGGGATGGACGTAGCGAAGACGACGAGTTGGTGCAGGCTGCGCTCAATTACACCGCAGTGTTTCGCGTGTGGGATGATCAGGGCTTGATGAGTGAAACCGAGACCGAGATTCCGATCGATATTCTCGTAGTGCGCGACGGCGATCTGTGGCGCATCTCAATTACGAGTATACAGTTCCCGCCGAATACCGCTAACTTGTTCGGTCTAGATTGGGGCACCATTGAAGAGAACTTCCGTGTGTTGCGGCGCCTTGCAGAGGTGTTGCGGCGGTTCAATACCCGCAGTATCGTGATTGAGGGTCATGCGGCCCACGTGTTCTACGAGGAAGACGATCCGCGGCATGAACCGGAGCACATCCGCACCTTGATTCCGTTGTCGCAGCGGCGTGCGCAGGAGGTGTGGCGCGCCCTTGTGATACTCGGATTTGAGCGAACCCAGATGTCGACGATCGGGTTGGGCGGCTTGCGGCCGGTTGTGCCGCACAGCAATCGTGAGGAAGTCTGGAAGAATCGCCGTGTTGAGTTTATTCTCGACGTAGAGTAGCATTGCCTGATCAACGGTAGCTCATAATACGGCGACGTGCCGGACGCCCGGCGCGTCGCCGTTTTCGTCAGAGCCGGTCTCGACCTTCGGCCGGGACTTACGTTCGATGCGCGCGGCAGTGTGTTGACCACGCCGATTGCTGCGTATTATAGTGCGGCTGAAACTCACCCTGAAGTAGAGCCACAAGGAGTCTGTGTTATGGGAAAAGCACATCGCGGTAAGCCCGCGCGCTCGGAGTACCCCGGCGCTGCCCGCGGGACCTGCCCGATCACGAAGCGCAGCGGCGTGAAGCTGATGTACGAACAAGAGGTTGACGGACAGAAGATCCGCATTTCAAAGGTCGGCAAAGCTACGCTTGCTAACCGGCAGAAGCGAAAGCTGAAAAAAGAGAAACAGCAAGAGCAGAGTGGTTCCGAGTAACCGCAGGCGTCATGCAGGTCTGGGGTACCTTTCCAATCGAGAATCGGACCACGTACCTCTGGCGGGTGGGCTCGCTGGCTTTGTGGTTGTTTCGAGACGAACGCCAGTGGTACTGGGCCTCGGACTATGCCGAACAGCCCGCCGTCGACGATCCGGTCATAGCCCGACAGGCTATCCCGCCTGAAGGCATTTCCTGGCAGCGCCTAATCACGCAGTCATTGTCCCCGGAAGTTGTCGTGGCTCCCCTGCTGCCGGATCGCCCGGTGGTTGTAGTGCCCAGCGAGCCGCTCAGCATTGCGGCTCACACCGAAGTTTGGTTGTATGTTTCGCTTCCGTTGTGGCTGCAGCTACGCGGCGGTGAGCGGTTGTCCGAGAAACTAGGAGAGTTCGGTGTCGCGGCTCTCTCCAACACCTGGCTGGGCGACACCTTTTCCGGTCGGATGTGTTACACGCTGCAGGCTCGAATCGGATACGAGCCGAGTGCCGTTACCGTGCAGCTCGGCGAAGCGCTGTGTTGTCTGCATATAGCCAATCTGTCTGAAGTGACCGCAATTCTCGACAAGCTGGCGATCCCGTGCGATATTATGGCCTTGTATCGGTGCACCGACCCCGATGCGACCGCGGACAGTATTCCGGCCGATGTGCTCACGACTAGCGGTATAGAGCTGAGCTTTGGCCGCGCTAACGAGTTGCAGGTAAGGTTGCAACCGGAGACGGCAGCGATGCGGGCCGCATGGGCGCGTGTGTCTGACCCGCGGGTACGCGCGCAGGACAGTGTCTGGCACAAGAGTATTTCGCTCTTGAAGAAAATCGGTGAGTACTAGGCGAAGACGAGAGGGCGCCGATGACTGAGATTGGCTTGCGGGAGCTTGTTGGCCCGCTGCTGCAGCCCGGTGTTATGCTTAGGGCCGGGCAACTGGCGCTGTTGGCAGTGGCGCTATTTGCAGCTCTTAAGATCATCGCATTCATCATCGGCAGGTTGGTGGAGAGACGGTTCTCGCGCCAGTCGATGATGATCACGCGCAAACTGGTGACCTACCTCGGTAGTGTAGTGATTCTCTTGATTGTTCTTGCACAGATGGGGGTCACTCTTACCGGGCTGCTGGGTGCGTTCGGTATAGCCGGCGTAGCGATTGGTTTTGCAGCGCAAACGAGCGTCTCGAATATCATAAGCGGCGTGTTTCTCATATCCGAAAAATCTTTCGAGCACGGCGACCTCGTGCGCGTCGGCGACTACACCGGCATCGTGCTGAGTATCGATTTGTTGTCGATCAAGATTCGGACGCTCGACAACCAGTTCATTCGTATACCGAATGAAACTCTCATCAAGAGCGAAGTCACCACTATTACGCGCTTCCCGATCCGCCGGATGAACGTGGAGTTTACGGTATCGTACAATACCGACCTGTCTGCGCTGCGCCAGGCGCTGCTGGAGGTAGTGCGCGCCATTCCCCGCTGCCTCGATGACCCCGAGCCGCTTTACCTGATAAAGGGGTTCGGGCCGCGCGGGGTCGATATTCTTCTAGGGGTCTGGTTTGCCAAAGAAGACTTTGTCGCCGTCAAGAACAGCGTGCATGAGGGCATAAAGGCCCGCTTCGAGCGCGACGGGGTTGAAATACCCGCCATCACCGTGCTGCCGCTCAGTTAGCGAACGCTACGAGGGCCCGACCGCTCGGCCGTGTGGGCTCACGGCCTTGTAGCACTCCGGCATTTCTTCCGCCGCATGCAGCCCATATTCCGCGACGGCACCGCGAGTGTCTGGTTTCCCGCGGCGCCCGCCTGCAATACCGCTACTCGCAGTCCTCCGGCGCCTGCGATGTGCTCTCGACAGGAGTGTTCAAGATGATCTCGGCGAGCTCAGGGCGTTTCTCGAGATCGGCGTCGATGCAGGCATTGCGGCTCTTGTTGAAGTAGTCCGGCGACTGGAAGGAGTAGGTGAAGTTTGTATGCACATCGTAGGAGCCTTCCATCAGCGCCTGGGTATCCTCGGTCATTACCAATTCCTCGTCGGTTGGAATGACTAAGATCTTGGTCGTGGCGTCGTCAGCGGAGATGCAGGTCTCGGCGTTAGCGGTCTTCGACGCTTCATTCTTGCGAGGATCGAGTTTGATACCGAAGTTTTCGAGACCTTCGGTTGCAAGCCTGCGGATGAGCGGCCCGCGCTCGCCGACGCCGGCGGTGAACACGATGGCATCGACCCGCTCTAAAGCCGCGGCGTACGCACCGATGTACTTTCGTAAACGGTAAGATTCCACTTCTATCGCGAGCTGCGACAGCTTATCGCCCTCTTGGGCCGCCTGTTCGATGTCGCGCCGGTCGACATACTTCTCGGTGATCCCGAGTACGCCGCTTTGTTTGTTCAGCGTGCGCTCAACCTCGTCGGGTTTCATGCCGGCGGCATTCAGCATGTGAAACGGTATGGCGGGGTCGATATCGCCGCTGCGTGTGCCCATCACTAAGCCTTCCAGCGGCGTGAGTCCCATCGAGGTGTCCACCGAGACACCCTCCTTGACTGCGTTGATGCTTGCGCCGTTACCGATATGGGCGATGATCAAGTTGGTTTCGAAGGGATCCTTGCCGAGCAGAACCGCCGCGCGTTTGGCGGTATACAGGAACGACGTGCCGTGGAATCCGTAGCGGCGCACGCCGTAATCTCTGTACCAGTGGTGGGGAAGAGCGTACATGTAGGCTTTCGCCGGCATTGTCTGGTGCCACGCAGTATCCATAATGGCACAATGAGGGGCATTCGGGAGCAACGCGCGCGCCGCTTCAATACCCATGATGTTCGCCGGGTTGTGCAGCGGGGCCAGGCCCTGTATCTCCCGAAACACCGCAAGCACCTCATCGGTGACCAACACCGATTTATTGAACCGCTCGCCGCCGTGCACAACCCGGTGGCCGACCGCCTTGATTTCGTCAATTGAATCGATTACGCCATGGTCGGCATCCTGTATGACTTCGATCAGCAGGTTGATGGCTTCTTGGTGGCTTGGGCAATCGTGTTCTTTCTCAAACTCCAGGGCGCCTACCGGCTTATGGGTGAGCTTTGAGCCCGGTTGAGTAACGCGTTCTACGATGCCGGTTGCCAATACCGCTCGGCTCGACCAGTCGTAGAGCTGATACTTTACCGAGGAGCTGCCGCAGTTTAGCGTCAGAATGACCATAGTGCATGTTCCTCCGAAATTTGCTTAGCTTGAGTCGGCAGATTACTCGGATATTCTCGCACGGTAGTATCGAAACTTCAAGGACAACAGCTTATCGTACTGCAGGTATCGAGCATTTATGCGTGATTATCGCATGAACTACATGTGCGTTTTCTCTTGTCAAACGGCTGAAGCCGGGCTATAGTGGTGATGTTAGTAACGCGCGAACGTTGGTTATCGCCGGTATAGAGAAGGTTAGCGTGCCGGCAGTTCCAACGCCGGCGGTGTGTGTAACAGCTGTTCTGGGCGCCAATTGCTCGAGCGGCAGTTTCGGGTTAGCGCCCGCATCACCATTGGCGTGTTACGAGCGGCACCAGGTAGCATTTCGGCCGCAGTTGTCGGCCGAGAGTTTAAACCGAAAAGCCTACGAAAGGAGGGCAACATGAGACGTTACGCAAGAGCACCGCTGGTGCTCATGGTAGTCTTGCTGACGGTTTTCGCGCTGTTGTTCGCGGCGTGCGAGCCGGCGGAACCGGATGTGGAAGCTACTGCTCCCACTGACAATCCCTGGACGGAGGGCGAAGATCTGTCAGGGACCGAGGTTGAGATCTTCGGCGCGTTCGTCGATACCGACGCTCAGAACTTCCAGGAGAGCATGCAGCCGTTCATCGAGCAGACCGGTATCGAGGTTCGTTACGAAGGGTCCGGTGACTTCGAAGCCTTGATCACCGTCCGCGCCGAAGGGGCCGATCCGCCCGACATCGCCGCCTTCCCGCAGCCGGGGCTCATGTACGACTTGATCGAGGGCGGGCACGTTATCGATGTTCTCGATTTCATGGACCGTGATTACCTGGAACAGCAGTACGCCGAAGACTGGCTCGCGATCGCCGAACACGACGGTCTCATGGGCGGTGTGTGGTACCGCGCCAGCGTGAAGAGCTTGGTATGGTATGCCAAACCACTGTTCGAGCAGGAAGGCTACGAGATCCCTGAGACCTGGGATGAGCTCGTCGCGCTCTCCGATCAGATGGTTGCCGACGGGTACAATCCGTGGAGTATCGGTATTGAGAGTGCCGGTGCTACCGGTTGGGTTGCGACCGACTGGATCGAGGATATCATGCTGCGCACCGCGCCGCCTGAGGCCTACGACGACTGGGTAACCGGTGATCTGCCGTTCGCATCCGACGAGATTCGCCGCGCGGTTGGTTACATGAGCGAGATCTGGCTGAACGAGGACTACGTGCTCGGCGGTACGACCTCGATTCTTACGGTTCCGTTCGGTGACGCGATCAATCCGCTGGTTATGGATCCGCCGCGGGCGGCGATGCACCGCCAGGCGCAGTTCATTATCGCGTTTCTCCCCGAGGGCGTAGACGTCGAGATCGGTGAGGACCTCGACTTCTTCTACTTCCCGATGATCGACGAACAGTACGGTGAGCCTGTGCTCACCGCAGGCGATGTGTTCGGCATGATGGAGGATCGCCCCGAGGTACGGGCGGTTATGCGCTACCTTACCCAGGGTGAGTCCACCCGAGCGTGGCTGGAATACGGCGGCTTCGTTTCGCCGCACGAAGACACGCCGCTCGACTGGTACCCGACTGATCTTGATCGCGGTATCGCCGAGATTATGTTGAACGCGGATACCGTCCGCTTTGATGCGTCCGATATGATGCCCGGTGCCGTCGGGACCGGCAGCTTCTGGACCGGCATGGTTGACTACATCCAAGGTGATGATCTCGATACGGTTCTGCAAAGGATTGATGATTCGTGGCCGGATGACTAGTGTGATTTTGGGTTTGCAGTGAATAGCGCTGCGGCGCGCGGTCAGGCGCGCCGCAGTTTTCCACAATAACTAAACGGGTGGGTACACATGATCGAACAAGTGCGTAACAGCAGATTAGCAGAGATATTCGCTTGGACACCGCTGCGAATCGGGGTATCTCTGGTAGTTCCTGTGGTCACGTTTTTGGTGCTCAACTGGAGCTTTCAATTTATGCGTGCCGCTGCGGCTCCCCGCGCGGTAATTGCAGTTGTGGCGCTGGTTGTCGGCGTTGGGGGTGTTTGGGCTCTGTTCCTGGCGATGAACCAGCTCGTCTCGCAGTTCCCGATTCGCGCGCGCGACACTCTGCTGCCGTACGTCTTCGTCGGTCCGGCGCTGGTAGTCTTGATGGTTTACATCATTCTTCCTGCGGTCCGCACGGTGAGCCTCAGTTTCATGGGTCGACGCGGTGAGGAGTTCATAGGGCTGGGAAACTACGTCTTTGCCCTGACCGATCCCGGCATGATCATCACGCTGCGCAATACCGGGTTGTGGTTGCTGCTCGTCCCGGCGGTCGCGGTAACCTTTGGGCTCTTGATTGCGGTGATTGCCGACCGTATGAGCGAGTTCTGGGAGCGCATTGCCAAGTCGTTCATCTTCATGCCGATGGCGATCTCGTTTGTCGGGGCCAGTATTATCTGGCGCTTCATTTACTTCTATCAGCCGGCGGGGTTTGAGCAGATCGGCCTGCTGAACGCCATTTGGACGTACTTCGGCGGTGATCCTATTGGTTGGCTGACCTGGCGGCCGTGGAATAACCTGTTCCTGATCTGGATCATGATCTGGATGCAGACCGGTTTTGCGATGGTGATCCTGTCGGCGGCGGTAAAAGGGGTGCCGAGCGCCTTGCTCGATGCCGCGCGGATCGACGGCGCCGGGGAGATTCGCGTGTTCTTCAACGTCATCATCCCGTACGTCAGCGGTACGATTCTTACCGTGACCACCACGATTCTGATCTTGGTGTTGAAGATCTTTGACGTCGTGTTCGTCATGACGAGCGGACAGTACCAGACGGGGGTCGTTGCGTTCCGCATGTATCAGGAAGCTTTCATTTTTAGACATTTCGGTCGCGGGAGCGCCTTGGCGACGATTCTGTTTCTCGCGGTGTTGCCGATCATGATTCGCAACATGAAAGAAATGCGGGCGCGGAGGTAAGCGAATATGAGTACTGTGACAGCGACAGCAACTGGAAAGCAACAGGTTCGGCTGCGGTCGGAACGCGAGAAACGATTCTACGAGTGGCTAGGCAAACTGCCGGCGTACCTGATAGTGATTGCTTTGGTAATTGCGTGGACGGTGCCGACGCTCGGGCTGTTCGTGAGCTCCTTCCGGCCTGCGTTCGCGATTCAGACGAGCGGTTGGTGGACGGCGCTGTTTGAAGCGTTCGATGCGGAGTGGACGCTTGCAAACTATATTCAGGTGATCGATGCCGATCGGATGGGCCTCGCGTTCTACAACAGTCTGATGATCACGATCCCGGCCACGGTAATCCCGATTACGATCGCGGCGTTTGCAGGCTACGCGCTGGCGTGGATGGATTTTCCGGGTCGTACGGTCATCTTTGTCTTGGTGGTAGGCCTCATGGTCGTTCCGCTGCAGATGTCGTTGATCCCGATTTTGCGGATCTACACCGACGCAGGGTTAACCGGAACCTATCTCGGGATGTGGCTGGCGCACACCGGCTTCGGCCTGCCGTTGGCGACATACCTCCTATATGGGTACATATCGAGCATACCGAAAGAGATCACTGAGTCGGCCCACGCTGACGGGGCAACGCCGATGATGAGTTTCACCCGGCTAATCCTCCCGCTTTCGGTACCCGCAATCGCATCGTTTGCGATTTTCCAGTTTCTGTGGGTCTGGAACGACCTGCTGGTAGCGTTAGTTTTTCTCGGAACTGCGTCTCGAAACGTTATCGTTACCACCCGGTTGGCGGAGCTTGTCGGTTCACGGGGGCAGGCCTGGCACGTTTTGACTGCCGGAGGTTTTGTTTCCATCGTCGTACCGTTGATCGTGTTCTTCTCCCTGCAGCGGTTTTTCGTGCGCGGTATGATGGCCGGCTCGGTAAAGGGGTAAGGTTGCCCGTACGTCGCGCATGCAGAAGACCCGGCCTTGAGCGCTAGGCGCTGAGGGCCGGGCAGCTTCATTGGGTCTTAAAGAGATTACGGCGCAGCAACCGGAGACGAGCGTGGAGCAGAGGAAAGTCTCAGCCCAGGATGTAGCCCAACACGCCGGGGTGTCCCGGACGACCGTCTCGTTCGTATTGAACAACACGCCCGGTAAGAGTATCTCTGAAGACACTCGTCAGCGTGTGTTGCTTGCCGCGAGCGAGCTCGGCTATATTCCCAACGAAGACGCGCGCCGGTTGGCGATGATGCGTACTAGTTCCATCGGCGTATTCATCGGGCATTCGCAGTATCTCTATAGCGACGTGTTCATCAGCCGCGTTGTAGAAGGTATGGCGCAAACCGTGAACAAGTACCGTATTCAGCTGGTAATTCAGCCTGTCAGCGTGGCCGATAGAAGCTACCTAGAGTTGGCTCAGCAGGATGAAGTTGAGGGCATTATCCTCATCAATACCCGCGAAGACGATCCGGCGCTCAACGAGCTGATAGAAACTGGATTTCCGGCGGTCTCTATCGATTACCTCGAGAACCGTAAGCTTTCGCAAGTCTACGTCGACAACCGCGGCGCAGCGCGGGAAATGGTGGAGTTCCTGATCAGGTGGGGGCATCGGGACATCGGAATGATTACGCACGCGCCGACGATGTTCTCAGCTTCCAAGCGAAGGCTTGAAGGCTACCGCGACGCGCTGGCGGCGCGCGGCATTCGAGAGCGGGAGGAATGGGTTCAGTACGGCGATTTTTCGGAAGCGAGCGGATATGAGGCCACGGAACGGATACTCAGCGGTTCGGCGATACCGAGTGCGGTTTTTGTCGGTAACGACGTCGTGGCTTACGGGGCGATACAAGCGATCAAGGACCGCGGGCTGCGTATACCCGACGATATCTCAATCTGCGGGTTCGACGACGATTACCTCTCGCGATACTTGAACCCACCCTTGACCACGATGGCGCTACCTGCGAGCGGGATGGGCTCGAAAGCCGTTTCAGTTCTGATTGAACAGCTGGAGCCGGCTCGACCGGCCGCGCCGTGCCACGTAGTTCTGCCTACCCATATCTCAATCCGCAACTCCTGCCGCAAAGCGTAATCGCAGCTCGAAAAGCATCAAGAGTTGCAAGCCGGCGGGGTTTAAGCGAAGCAGCAGAAAGACTCTGACGGTAGTGCCTAGTGTATGGGTACGTTTGCTCTGGCGGCTCGGCGAGCAGCGGCGTGGCAGTGCGTGATTCTCGCCGCCGGATTTGCGGTGGCTCAGCTGTTCGGCACACCCGGGTTGGCGCGGGCGACCCCGGCGGCGGAACTCCGAACGCGCTATAGCTCGCGCGCTGAGCTGCAGCACCGCACCGTCATTAGTTACGACCAGCGCGTACGCTTGTTGCTTAGCGTTCGGGAGCAGCCGCAGCAGCGCACGGTACTGCGTGCCGGCTTGGGGAGCGAACACCTGGACCTCGGTCCGGTGCGGCTTAGGGGTTTGCATCGGTTAGTTGCCGCTCCGCTCTCGCTCGCGGTCAGCTCCTCGGCGTTCACCGAAACAAGCGATGTGCGGTTGGACACTTCACTCTTGCCGGCGACTCGGAGCGGGGGCGAACTTCGTCTTACTGCACCTGACACGCAGGCGCACGGTCGCGTGTTCGCCCATCAAGCCCCCGGGGGTGCGCGCACTGCGGGGGTTGTGCTAGCCCGCACTGGTGATCACAGCGCTTTCGATGTGCTGGCGTCTACCTCGGCTCCGTCCGAGGCTGCCACGCCTGATGACTGGGAGCACGAGCGAGCACCGCACCCCGGAGGTAAGGTTCAACACGCCGCGCTCCGCCTCGCAGCGGTAACGCGCAATATGTCCTTGGGCGCGCTGGGTGCCGGCACCGCGCGCATGACAACGGTTTTCGGCGCATCGTTCGGCCGGAGGATTGCGCCGGGCGCGTTTCTGGAAGGGCAACTTGCGTTGGAACCACGGGAGCTTTCGATTCTTGCGCGTGGGGGCATGCTTCACTCGGCGTATCGGCTGCCCGACGGTGCGGGCCCGTCGAGCGCTTCGCGCCGTTCGCTGGACCTGGAGGTGCTCCCGCGCCGGCCGGCGGGATTAGAGGGGTTCGTCGACCTGCGGAGGCCCGCGACGCGGTTTTATCGCGGTGATGAAGCGCCCGCGGAGCGGCGCTACGGAGGCGGTGTGAGAGTCGGCCGGCGGAGCGAGGATGGCGTGTGGGGCCGCATAATCCGCGAGCAGCGCGAGTTCACCGGTCACGAAGCCGATCGGCCGGCTGAACGGCGCGACGGGCTGGAGCTCCGGCTTCGCGACTCTGAGCACTCGTTCGGGGTCGCCGTGCTCGACCGCAGGATCGGATTAGACGTCGTAGAGCGTCGCAGCACGGTTGAATACGAGTGGCGTGGTGAAGTTGCAGCTGCACGCACGCGGGTGCGGGTGTTCATTCGCGACCAGATCACTGTAGCGTGCGGGATTCGCGCACAGCTTGAAGCCGGTCGTTGTGAGCTCGTGCTTACGCTCGACACTGCGCGGGAGTTGCCGGCTGAAGCGGCGCTGCGCGAAGTGCTGCGCACGCCGGATGAGGCGGTAATTGCAACGCTCGCCCTGCGCGTTCGGCTGTAGCCGCAGCCAAGGCTGCGGTTGGGGGCGAGCTGTACCGGCAGCTCACCATTCGCCGGCGAACAAAACCTCGCGTTCAAGTTGCAGGCCGAGGTGGACCTCGGCCTGGCGTTGCATGTGTTCAATTACCGCGCGAATATCGGCTGCGGTAGCGTCACCGGTGTTGATCACGATGTTGGCGTGGAGGTCGGAGACTTTGGCGCCCCCGACTTGATACCCGCGGAGCCCGAGACTGTCCAGCAGCTTGCCGGTGGGAGCGCCGAACTCACGGTTGTTCTTGAATACCGAGCCGGCCGAAGGCGCTGCGAAGTGACCTTTCGACTCGCGGTCGCGGTAGTAGTCGCTCATACGCCGCCGCAACACCGCCGGATCGTCGGGATGCAAGCGAAAGCGGATCGTGTACATCACGGAATTGCGGCCTTGGAAGGGTGAGCGCTTATAGGCGAAATCGGCCGGGTCGGGCGTGTAGTGCTGCAACCTCCGCTCTTCGTCGACGTACGCGACACCGGTGAGGATCTCATCGATCGAGTGTCCGTAACAGCGGGCGTTCATCCAAACGGCGCCGCCGACGCTGCCGGGCATTGAATACAGAAACTCCAGGCCTCCCAGGCCCATCTCAACAGCCGCGGCGGCAGCCTCGCTCACCGCTCGGCCTGCGCCTACCACGAGCTCGTTGCCTTCGCGGCGCAGGTGGCGGAACTCGCGCATGTCGATTACTAATCCGCGAATGCCGCGGTCGGCTACCAGGAGGTTGGCGCCGCCGCCGAGCACAAAACACGGGAGACCGGTGCGGTTGGCGAACTGCAATAACGCTACGATATCGGTAGTACTGACCGGGATTGCGAAAAGATCTGCCGGCCCGCCGACCCTAAAGGTAGTGTGAGCGCTCATCGGCTCATTTGTCCGTACTGCACCGTTGATGTTGATTTTCTTGAACAATTTATTTACGGTTGCCACACGGCCAGCATATCGGAAACCGGCGTTGTATTTCCAGCCGCGTCACATCCGGCTGCTTGCGGAAACGTCGTCTTTACAGGGGAATACGTCGTGACTCTACAGTTGTTCAATACACTCGATCGAGAACTGCAGACCTTCAAACCAATCTCACCGGAGGAGGTGGGGCTATACACCTGTGGCCCCACTGTCTACAACTACGCGCATATCGGCAATCTGCGGACCTACGTATTTGAGGATATCTTGCGGCGCGCGCTCGAGTACGCCGGCTATAGAGTCGTGCACGTAATGAATGTCACCGACGTGGGCCACTTAACCGACGACGCCGACGAAGGTGAGGACAAAATGGAGAAGAGTGCCCGCGAACAGGGGCGCTCGGTCTGGGAGATCGCGGAGTTTTACACCGAGGCGTTCTTTTCGGATATCGAACGGCTCAATATTGAAATGCCCACGGTGGTGTGTCGCGCCACCGACCATATCCAGGACATGATTGCGCTGATCCGGCGGATCGAGTCCAAGGGGTATACCTACATCGCCGGCGGCAACGTATACTTCGACGTTTCAAAGTTTGACGGTTACGGCAAGCTTGCGCTTCTCGAGCGCCAGCAGCTACAGCACGGCGCGCGGATTGAGGTCGACCCGAACAAGCGCAATCCGCAGGATTTTGTGTTGTGGTTCACCGAAGGGAAGTTCAAGAACCAGACCATGGTCTGGGACTCGCCGTGGGGGCGCGGTTATCCCGGCTGGCACATTGAATGCAGCGCGATGAGCATGAAGTACCTCGGAGAGCGTTTTGACATCCACACCGGCGGTGTTGATCATATTCCGGTGCATCACACGAACGAGATCGCGCAGTCGGAAGCGGCAACCGGTGCGAAATGGGTGAACTACTGGATTCATGGTGAGTTTCTGGTGATGTCGGGTGATAAGATGTCGAAATCCACAGGCGGTTTCGTCACGCTGTCGAGTCTGGAAGCGGAAGGCTATCACGCGCTCGATTATCGTTACGCGTGTCTGGGCGGGCACTACCGCAGTCAGTTGCAGTTCGGCCCGGAGATAATCGCGAGCGCGCGTTCGGCTCGGCGCAGGTTGAGTGACGCGGTACAGGCGCTGCGCGCCGAGGTCGGCGATGCGGATGAGCGTCTTGCACAGCCGACTGTGGTTGACCGGCTGAACGGCGCTGCCGCCGAGTGGCGTGACGCTTTCCGCGCGCATCTTGCGGCCGATCTCGGGCTGCCGCAGTGTCTGGCCGTTCTGCGGCAGGTTGTCAAGGACGACAGACTCAGCGCCGAGGAAAGACTAGCGCTAGTGTTCGATATGGACCGCGTATTGGGCTTGCGCCTCGGCGAGCGTTTGGAACGTGCGTTGAGCGCCGAAACGGTTGCGCAGATCGAAGCGCTCATCGCAGAACGCGCCGAGGCCCGCAAAGCACGGGACTTTGCGCGCGCCGATCGAATCCGGGACGAGCTCGCCGAGCGTGGTATTATTCTTGAAGACCGTCCGGACGGTACACGCTGGAAACCGGCGTGACTGTAACCCGTCGAAGGTTTGGTTGTTTACTAGTATGACACGTAAAGGATCCGCGCACGAGTGCTTCAAAGCGGTGTATACGGAAGTGTTTCCGATCGCCGTGAGGGTAGCGTACCGCATCACGAATGATATTGAAGTGGCGGAGGAGTTGTGTCACGAGGCGTTCATAAAGTACTTGGACAAGATGGATGTAATCCCGGATACACAGCAAGCAAAGTACTGGATCATTCGGGTCGTCAAGAACCTTTCCCTTAACAATCAGAAAAGACTCGGCCGTGAGTCTGCGGCTAACCGGCGGGCGTATTTCGAGCCGAGTAGGCCAACCGAAACAGGAGAGATTTCGTATCTGAAGCTTGAATCGAGAGACCGTGTGCAGCACGCGCTGGAAGCTTTACCTGAGAATCTGCGGGTTGTATTGGTGATGAAAGAGTACGGTGAGCTGAGTTACCAGGAAATCGGTGCGGTGCTCGGCATAAGCGAGACCAACGTGAAGGTGCGTGCCTACCGCGCCCGGGAAAAGCTGGCTCGGTACTTAGATGGAGGCGACGTTTATGTCCCCTGAAGATCTGCGCCTATGGGCGTATCTCGATAACGAGCTTTCCGAGCTCGAGGAACGGCAATTCACCGAGCAGTTGCAGCGCGACGCAATGTTGCGCAATCGGTATGAACGCTTGTGTAGCGTGCGTGGTTTCCTGCAATCCGACGACCAACCCGACTTCGATGAGCCTATGCAGCGCACGTGGCACCGACTCTCGTTGAGAAATCTGGAGAACCGGCCGGTACCTTGGTGGCGCCGCCCGGTGCCGGTACCGCTTCCGGCAATGGCGGCTGCCGTGGTGCTTCTCGTGCTGGCCAGCGTGGCGTTTACACAGCGGGGCGACACACCGCGCGCTACCGCAGATCACCGTTCGGAACCGTTCAGCTCGTCCTTTGAGCTGTCGGCACACGTGGGTGAGTCGGAGCAAGTCCTGCAACGGCTTACCGGTGCCGGGGCAAGCGACGAGGTTACGATTCGGCTGCCCGAGAGTCGAACATTTGAGTTTGTTGGGCAACCGGTAATCGTGCCTAGTGGTCAGAAGCAGTAGCGCAAACCATAGAAGCGGTAGTACATTGTGGCAATGAAGCGGTTATTCAGCGCGGCTTTCGTGATCGTGGCGCTATTCGTTTGCAGCACGGCCCTAGCCGACGACGTCGATGAGCTGTTTGAGCTCTTCGGTGACGAGGCCCTTCGCGTGCGTATCGAGGCGCGCGTGATCGAAGACGGTGATCAGACGGTCTGGAATATGGAGCTCACGCGTGTTACTATTTCAGGACGTTCGGTGCACGTCCGGCTCGATGGGGACAATATTATTATTCGTGCGCAGTTTACCCCGTATCGAAACGACGATTCGCTGCTGTTGGTTGCACACGGGCAAACTTGGCTAAGAACAGCCGACAGCGATGAGCTGCGCTACGAAACAGCGTTTGAAACCGTACCGATAGAACTCGGACAAGCGGTGGTATTTTATCCGCTGGGGCGAGAAAGTGTCAAAATGGACCTCGATACGCAGCGATACGGCACCGTAAACCTTGAGTTGGAGATTACGGTGGTTCCGTATATCCAGTCGGTGGAGAACACCTGAATTGGCCCCGCTTTCCGTGTAACGGGAAATTTCAATACCGAGCACAACAGTTGGGAGACCGCATGCGAAGTCCGATGCCTGGAGGACGTTCTTCAAGCGCCGGTGCCGTCCTAGCGTTCGGCGCGTTCCTGCTTCTAGTCGGCGTACTCTACCTGAGTGTGAGCTTGTCCGCCCGTAGCCCCGAGATCAGCGAGCTGTCGGCACGCACCGCCGCCCCGGGAGAGGTGCTTAGCATAAAAGGGCGCCATTTCGGGGATGAGCGCGGGTCGGGTCGTGTGCGCATCGCCGGACGCTACCCAGCCACGAGCTCATACATCAGTTGGTCGGATACCGAGATCCGGCTTCGCGTATCTGAGGATGTGCGGTCGGGCTTGGTGTACGTGCAGACCGATCAAGGCGAAAGTGGCGGCCGCTTGTTTACTAATCGGCTGCACCTGCCGGAACAAACCGAGGGCCTGGTAGAGCGTCCCGGGGTGCCGCGGATCGAGACGGTCTCACCGAGCGATGCGGCAGTGGGCGAAACCATTACTATTAGGGGCACCAACTTCGGCAATCGACGCGGCAACAGCGTTGTACTGTTCCTTCCCGGCACACTTGAGCAGCCGATTGATCGTGCTGCGCTCACGCTCGCGGCGCTCGACCGCGACCCGGTACTCGCCGAATGGGGCGACGCGGCCACGCCGTCGGTTAAGCTCGGCGAGTATCAGCGCTGGGAGAATCGCTCTTTGACGGTAACGGTACCGGACGGCGCTCGTTCGGGAACGCTGGCCGTCGCTACTGACCGTGGTTTAAGCAATCCGATTACATTCACAGTACTGCAGCCGGCGGGTGGCAAACGGTACCATGACAGACGCAGCTTCGCGTTGCGGCAGGAATTGGTGATAGAGCATATCACGACGAATCCGCGCGGTTTCGGGACCGAACTCAACACGTTGCAGATCTGGCTCCCTTACCTCCCGCAGACACCGGAACAGCGCAACCACCAGACGCTGCGGCGAAACGCAGCTCCTTTGTTCCGGTCACCTGAGGGCTTTGAGCAGTTTGAGTTCCGTAATCTCGGGCCCCGTGATCGTATCGAGCTGGTGCACGTCCAGATGATAGAGCGGTACGCGGTTGAGAGTCGAATCGCGGCCGGCTCGGTTCCAAGCTCGTACCCCGGTGGTTCCGAGCTCGTGCGTCGCTACACCGCGGCGGACCCTTTCGTTCCTTCCGACGATGATACTCTACGCCGTCGCGCCGCGGGAGCGGTTGGTAACCAACGCAACCCCTACCGCAAAGCCGAGCAGCTTTTCGCTCTGGTGCGCAACGTATTGGCACCCGACGAGGCCGGTAACGACTGGAATGCGCGTGAAGCTTACGAACGCGGCGCGGGCGACGCGTTTGACTACGCTGCGTTGTACACAGCGTTGCTTCGCGCGGTGGATGTGCCTGCCCGAATTGTGTCGGGCTACTTGGTTGCGCCCGATCTCAACGGTATTACGCATCACTGGGTTGAGTTCTACCTGCCGAGTATCGGATGGATACCTGCCGACCCGGCCTTGGGCGACGATTTGCACGCAGAGACGTTCACCGAGCGCGCGGCGGGCGTTGACAACCCCGGGACCTATTACTTTGGAAATATCGACAGCCGGCGAGTGGCGTTTTCAACAGGGATGGTGCCTATCCCGAGTCTGCACCCCGATGCGCGTGAACGTGAGCCAAGCTATCGGTATTCGTTGCAGAGCCGCTACGAAGAGCTCAGCGGGAGCCTTAGCGGATATACCAGCCGCTGGAAACCGGTGCGCTTTCTCGGTGAGTATTAGCGGCGACCTCGTTTCCTTGACAGCGGCAAGGGTAATGGCCTATCTTCGAAATTAGGTGCCGCGAACAAGGAGTATTTTTGCATGACTGACATCCAACGAATAGACCCCGAGCTTGCGAGCGTGATCTCCCGAGAAGAAGACCGCCAACGCGGGACACTGGAGTTGATTGCGTCGGAGAACTTCACTAGTCCGGCGGTGCTGCAGACCGCCGGAACCGTACTCACGAATAAGTACGCCGAGGGCTACCCCGGCAAGCGCTACTACGGCGGATGTGAGTTCATCGACGTCGCCGAAGACCTGGCGCGCGATCGTGCCAAGCAGCTGTTTGGGTGTGATCACGCGAATGTACAGCCGCATTCCGGGAGTACGGCCAACATGGCGGTGTATTTTGCCGTTATGAAGCCCGGTGACACCGTCCTCGGGATGGACTTGGCGCACGGTGGTCACTTGACGCACGGGGCGAAAGTCAATTTTTCCGGAATCCTGTATAATACTGCGAGCTATGGTGTCTCGCGCGAAACCGAGCTGATTGATTACGACGAGGTGCTCCGTGTTGCCAAGGAGACGCGCCCGCGGCTTATTATCGCCGGGGCGTCGGCGTATTCGCGTGTTATTGATTTTGCGAAGTTCCGTGAGATCGCCGACGAGGTCGGCGCCTACTTCATGGCCGACATGGCGCACATCGCCGGCCTGGTGGCGGCGGAGCTGCATCCGTCACCGCTTGAGCCGGCGCATTTCACCACGTCTACAACGCATAAGACGCTCCGCGGCCCCCGCGGCGGCTTGATTTTGATTGGACGTGACGGGGAGAATCACCTTGGTATCACGGCGCCGAAGTCGGGACGTGTGAAGAATTACTCCGAAGTCATCGACGGTATGGTAATGCCCGGAATTCAGGGCGGACCGCTGATGCACATCATCGCGGCGAAGGCGGTGGCGTTTGCTGAGGCCCTGCAGCCGCCGTTTAGAGATTATCAGAAGCAGGTGATCGCGAATGCCGCGCGGCTCGCGCAAGCGCTCCGCGAGGGCGGAGCTCGTTTGGTTTCGGGCGGTACCGATAATCACCTCATGTTGGTGGACGTCACTCCGTTTGGTCTGAGCGGTAAGCAAGCCGAGTCGATGCTCGAGGACGCGGGCATTACCGTGAACAAGAACAGTATTCCGTTTGATTCGCAGAGTCCATTCGTTACTTCGGGCATTCGGGTTGGTACGCCCGCATTGACGACGCGCGGCATGCGCGAAGACGAAATGCGGGTTGTCGGCCGCCTAATTCTCGAGGTGCTGGAGTCAACAGGCGACCACGAGAAGCTTGCCAAGGTGCGTGCTGAGGTGAGTGAGTTATGCGCTTCGTTCCCGTTGGTGGCAGGGCATGAATGAGTTGGTGATCTCGCGCCGGCTGTGCGCATTGACAAGTAGTTTTCTCGATTCGTATACTTAAGGGCAAAACAACTGGGTCCCGGGGGCGGAATGAGCAATCCCTTACAACTCTCGATGGTAAAGTTCAACAAGGGAGCTTACATCATTGTCGAGGGTAAACAGAAGGCGGACTACTTCTTCATTATCCGGTCGGGAAAAGTGCGAATCAGCAAAGAGATTGAGGTTGTCGAGGAGGAAGGCGGGAACCTTCTCGGGCCCGGCGACTTCTTCGGGGTCGTTTCCACGATGTCGTCTCACAGCCACATCGAGACGGCGCAGGCGATCACCGAGGTCACACTGATATCGGTACATCGGGACAACTACGGTGAGCTGATCCGCGTGAATGCACCGGTTGCAATTAAGATCATCGAAGCGTTCTCTCGGCGGATGCGCTACCTCGACGACGCGCTTGCGCGCCGCACGCTCAAGAGTACTGCTGAGCCTGATGTCGGTCATCTATTCAACGTTGGCGAGTACTACGCTCGGCAGAATCAGTACAACCAAGCCTATTTTGCGTATTACCAGTACACCCGTCATTGCCCACACGGCGTGCACGTCGAAGCGGCGCGCGAGCGAATGCGAAAGATAGAGCTGTACGCGAAGGCGGTGTACCTCGATGCCGAAGAAGACGTGTTTACCCGTACTTATCCAAAAGACACCATGATCTTCTCCGAGACGATGCCGGGCAAAGAGCTCTATATCATTCAGAAGGGGAGTGTGAAGATCACCAAGATCGTAGATGATAACGAGGTGCTGCTCGCGGTCTTGAAGCCGGGCGATATTTTCGGTGAGATGGCGCTGATCGAGAACAAGCCGCGCTCGGCTTCGGCGGTTGCGTTCGAGGAAGCTACTCTGCTCGCGGTTAACAAAGAGAACTTCGAACGCATGGTGCGAACGCAACCCCAAATTATCGCGCGCCTGACGCAACTGCTCGCCGAGCGGATCTGGTTCATTTACAAGCAGTTGGCCAATACCCTGTTGAGCGACAACCTCGGACGCATGTACGACGCGTTGTCGATTCAGTTGGAGAAGGCACGCGTGCCGATCAGACCCGGAGAATCGTACACGTTTGAGTTTGGTATGCGCGAGTTAATCAACATGGTTGGGCTCCCGCCGGGCGAAGGAAATCGCTGTGTTCGCGAGCTATTGCGGAACTCACGCGTTAAGGCGATCGATGACCGAATTCAAACCACCGATGTTAAGGAAATTGAAGATCAAGCAAAGTACTACCGCAAGATGGAGAGCATAGCGCGTAAACGCAAGGAGCATTCGCAAGCCGCACGCGCCTGATCGTATTATGGTCTGAGACTCGGCCCCACCTCTCCGCTCAATTCTCAGCCCGATGTTCGGATATAAAGCGCATCGTCTCTTCGACCGTCCAGTCTCGTAGTTTCTCGGGGTCTTTATGCTCGTCGGGTAGGCTGATGTTCTTGCTGCCGTGTTTGATGTATGGGCCGTACTTCCCGTCGTAGATCGCGAGCTTCTTGCCCTTCTCCGGGTCCTGACCGAGATCCTTGATCAGCCGCTGTCCCCGCCGCGGCTTTTTCTCCTCGGCGAGGAGTTCCAGGGCGCGCTGTAGCCCAATCGTGTATACATCGTCGTGTTTCTTGAGTGACCGATACTCACCTTCGCAGAACACGTAGGGGCCAAATCGCCCGAGGTTTGCAATCACCTCGGCGCCCTTCTCGGGATGCATCCCCAAGCTGCGGGGCAGGCTCAAGAGCCTCAGCGCGTGCTCCAAGGTGATTTCACGCGGCTCGACTCCCTTCGGTATACTCGCCCGTTTGGGCTTGGGGTCTTGTTCGCTCGGCTCGCCGAGCTGCACGTATGGGCCGTAACGACCAATCAAGCAATACACGCGCTTGCCGGTTTCGGGGTCGCTTCCCAGCGGCTCGGGGCCGTTAATCTGCAGTTCGATGAGACTGTCGATTTCCGCACGCGTGAGATCCGCCGGCGCGATGTCTTCCGGGATTGAAGCGTGCACCGCTTCGTCGTGCTTGTTCTGATACACTAGGTACGGTCCGTAGCGCCCGATCTTGATCTGAACTCCGTTGGTGATATGCGGCAGCTCAATTGTCCGTGAGGCTTCGGGGATGATCTGGTCCTCGCGCGCCTGCACTGCGTTGAGCAATCCCTTTTCGCCGTTGTAAAACTCGCGAAGGTATGTGATTGATTCACGCTCGCCGACGGCGATTTCGTCGAGCGCGTCCTCCATGCGTGAGGTGAAACTGTACTCGATGAGGTGGGGGAAATGGTTCTCTAGTAACTGAACGACCGCAAAACCGGTGAAAGTAGGTACAAGCGCATTACCTTGTTTGCGGACGTAGCCGCGCTCAATGATGGTTGAGATGATCGAAGCGTAGGTCGACGGACGTCCGATGCCTTCGCGTTCCAGTCGTTGTACCAGCGACGCCTCGGTGTAGCGTGCCGGTGGTTTAGTTTCATGTGATATCGGTGATAGCTCGCGCAGTGTTAGGGGTTGCCCGCTCGTGAGATCAGGAAGCAGCACCTCTTTATCCTCCAGAGCCGCCTCAGGGTCATCCTTGCCTTCCACATACACCCGCAAGAAGCCGGGAAACAGAATTCGCGTGCCGGTGGCCGAGAAGGTAGCATTCTCGGCGGTGATGCGGACGCCCACTTGCGATTTCTTGGCGTCTGCCATCTGTGTTGCGATCGTCCGTTTCCAGATCAACTCGTACAACGCGCGTTCCTTACCCTGAAGGCCTGTCTGCTGCGGGTGCCGGAAATGCGGCCCGGCGGGGCGAATTGCTTCGTGCGCTTCTTGCGCGTCGCGCGAGCGCGGCGTGTATTGACGCGGTTTTTCCGACAAATACTCTCTTCCGTACAGCGACTCGATACATTCGCGCGCGCCTCCAATGCCTTCACCCGAGAGCTGCGGTGAGTCGGTGCGCATATACGTAATCAGTCCTTCTTCGTACAAGCGTTGTGCAATTCGCATTGTGTCACGCGCCGAAAGCCCGAGCTTACGGTTCGCCTCCTGCTGCAACGTTGAGGTGATGAACGGAGCAGCTGGACGGGAGGTCACGTGTTTCTCGTTAACCTCAGATACGCGCCATTCGGCCTGAACCAAGCGCTCGCTCAGCTCATCGGCGGCTTTTTCATCGAGCAGCAGTACGTCTTTCCCGGAAGCAAGGTTCCCGGTGTTCTCGTCGAAGTCCTTGCCGCCGGCGATGCGATTCCCGTTGACCTCCACAAGCTTGGCTTCGAACTCCGGCTCTGTCTGGTTCGGCCGGAGAATCGCTTTCAAATCCCAGTACACCGATTTCTTGAACCGGATTCGTTCGCGTTCGCGCTCGACGATCATGCGCAGCCCCGGCGACTGCACTCGGCCGGCGGAAAGTCCGTACGCTATTTTTTTCCAGATCAGCGGTGACAAGGTGTATCCGTACAGGCGGTCAAGAATGCGGCGCGTCTCTTGCGCCTTGACCAAACTCATATCAATATCACGCGGCTCAGCGATAGCTTGCTCGATCGCTTCTTTGGTGATTTCGTGAAACACCATGCGTTTAACCGGAACTCTGGGCTGGAGCAAGTCTACAAGATGCCACGATATACTCTCGCCTTCGCGGTCTTCGTCGGTTGCCAGATACAACGCGTCGGCTTGCTTCAGCTTCTTCTTCAAGTGCGTGATGATCTTGCCCTTACCCCTCGGGGTGATGTAGAGCGGCTTGAAGTCCTCATCCACGTTGATACCAAGGCGTGCCCAGGGTTCTTGCTTGAAGCTTGTGGGAACGTCGGAAGCTCTCTGTGGCAGATCGCGTACGTGACCGATGCTGGCTTCAACTTCGAAGTTCTTCGGTAGGAACTTCCCGATGGTTCGCGCCTTGGTCGGTGATTCAACGATCACCAAGGGGTGTTTCTTCATATCGCGGCACATTGTGATAAAAGCCGAACATTGATGTCAAGAGACAAATCTGATAACATTCACCGAATATTGCGCAGCTTGAGGAGCATTCAGCCATGGCGACCGGTAGAGCCGACACCGCACGCTTGAAAAGCATGGAGCTTGAAAAGCGTTTTAACCCGGCGGAGTTTGAAGGCCGTGTCTATCAGATGTGGCAAGAAGGAAACTACTTTTCACCTGAATCCGGATATGCGGACACCGGTAAGACCCCGTTCGTAATCGTCATTCCGCCGCCGAACGTAACCGGAGTACTGCATCTCGGCCATGGACTGAACAACAGTCTTCAAGATGTCTTGATTCGCTTCTACCGCATGCTCGGCCACCCTACCTTGTGGGTACCCGGAACAGATCACGCGGGCATTGCCACGCAGAACGTTGTCGAGCGAATGGTGCGTGGACGCGGCAGCTCGCGGGAGCAGATGGGGCGTGAGGCATTCGTTGCCGAGACCGAGCGCGTGGCGCTTGATCACAAGACCACCATTCGCCGCCAGCTACAGAAGATCGGCGCTTCGTGCGATTGGTCACGCGAGCGCTTCACGCTTGACGAGGGGTTATCGCGGGCTGTTCGGGAAGTGTTTGTGCAGCTCTACGAACGAAACTTGATCTATCGCGGTAACTACCTTGTGAACTGGTGCGCTTCGTGCGGTACCGCGCTTTCCGACGACGAGGTTGAGCACTCTGAGATACAAGGAGCGCTGTATCACTACTTCTACCCGATGGTGGACGCGTCCGGGCGTATCGAGGTCGCAACCACGCGTCCCGAGACTATGCTCGGCGACACCTGTGTTGCGGTGAACCCCAAAGACACGCGCTATCAGGGCTGTGTCGGTAAAGAGGTTAGGCTCCCGCTTACCGACCGCATACTTCCCATTGTTGCCGACGATTACGTAGATATGACCTTCGGCACCGGCGCGGTGAAGGTAACTCCGGGTCATGACGCAAACGACTACGAGATCGGGCTGCGTCACAACCTCGAGCGCATCAATATCCTCAATCCCGACGGTACGCTTAGCGACGCGGTGCCGAAGCGCTACCGCGGTTTGCCGGTTGTGGAGGCGCGCAGGCGAGTTGTCGCCGATCTCAAGGAACAAGGCTACTTTCTCGGACAGGAAGATCACAATCATCAGGTGGGGCATTGTTACCGGTGTAACTCGCTGATCGAACCGTTTCTCTCGGAACAATGGTTTGTCCGCATGCAGCCGTTGGCTGAGAAGGCCTTGGCTGCCTGGGAGCGTGGTGAGCTCTTGTTCTATCCGCGG
This sequence comes from Spirochaetaceae bacterium, assembly GCA_003556605.1. GTDB lineage: Bacteria > Spirochaetota > Spirochaetia > DSM-27196 > SLAA01 > B1Sed10-166. Next base: position 38,120 of record PWQX01000284.1, on the reverse strand, counting down.
CGCTGGGAGAATACCTACACCCACTGGTTGCGCGAGATCCGCGACTGGTGTATATCGCGACAGCTGTGGTGGGGACATCGTATTCCTGTCTGGTACTGCAGCGACTGCGGTCAGATGACTGTTTCGCGCGAGGACATCTCCGCCTGTGGCGCCTGCGGCAGCGCCGGGATCAGACAAGACGAAGACGTGTTAGATACATGGTTTTCATCGTGGCTATGGCCGTTCTCGACACTCGGATGGCCTGAAGAAACTGCAGATCTTGAGCAGTACTTTCCGACCACGACACTGGTAACAGGATACGACATAATCTTCTTCTGGGTAGCGCGCATGATTATGGCGTCGCTTGAGTTTCTCGAAGAGGTTCCGTTTCGCGATATCTATATCACGAGTCTGGTCCGCGACAAGCAGGGGCGCAAGATGTCGAAGTCGCTGGGCAACGGTATCGACCCGCTTGAGGTTGTTGATGAGTACGGAGCCGACGCGTTGAAGTTCACCTTGGCCTTCTTGTCGGCGCAGGGACAGGACATATTGCTGGGTCACGATACTTTTGCGATCGGTTCGAAGTTCGCCAATAAGATCTGGAACGCCGCGCGCTATCTGTTGATGAACTTGGGTGAGCGGCGGGTTGTGCCGTTGGACGAAATCGAGCTCCGTGAAACCGACCGCTGGATCTATCACCGCTTGAACTACACCGTCGAGCGCGTTCAGACCGGCATGCGCGAATACCGTTTCGACGACGTTGGTCATGCGGTATATGAGTTTTTCTGGAACGATTTCTGCGACTGGTACATTGAGCTTTCCAAGCTCCAGCTGTATAGCGACGACGAAACGGAGCAAGATCGTGCTGCTTCTCTGTTGCTGCACTTGCTCGAAGAATCGATGCGCTTGATGCATCCCTTATTGCCGTTTGTCACCGAAGAGATCTACCAGAAACTGCCGGCACTGCCCCGGTGTAACGATCGTGACGGGAATGCGGAGGAAGTACCGGCGCTGATTGTCGCACGGTTCCCGGAGCCCTCAGTCGAGCGTGAAGCGACGGAAACTGCAACCCAATTCGCAGCGCTTCAGGAGTTGGTGAGTGCGGTGCGAACCCTGCGGAGTGAGTTCACGCTTCCGCCGGCTATGAAGGTTCGCTTTCTCGTTCGTACCGAGCCGCGGTTCAGCGCGGCGGAGTTTCTTGAGCGCCATAAAGGGATAATCGCGTTGTTAACCGGCGCAGATGAGTCAGATGACGGCATCGTGTTCGTCCGCGGGGATACTGTAGATTCAGGGCGTTTGGAAGGCAGCGTCGCGGTAGTCGGCGACGGGTTCGAAGCTCACCTGTATGTGCGCGAATTGATCGATGTTGACGCGGCGGCGCGACGTTTTCAGAAGGAACTCGAGAAGCACGAGAAGGCTTTCGAACGATCTAGAAGCAAACTCGACAGCCCCGGATTCCTCGAGAAAGCCGGAGCGGAGGTGGTTGCCAAGGAACGCGAGCGTAAACGCGAGCTCGCAACGCAGATCGCGAAGTTGCAGCAGCATCTGGCGAGCCTGAAAGTCAATTAGCGGCGAATACGGAGGTCCGATATGCTACGGAAGTCACCGGTTCGAAGACGACTCGTCATGACGCCGTGCGCGCTGTTGATTATCAGCGCAATCCTCGTGGCGTGTACGGTTGTTGAAGCACGCAATAATCGGGATACAAATACCGATCCGAACGGCGTCGCGGATGTTCCGGCCGATGAGCTGCCGGCACAACCGGACAGAGACCCGGATGCTCTCGAGCCGGATGAGCCTAGCGAGCCGGTTCAACCAATTGACGATGAGGAAATTGAGCTGGAGGAATACTCTACGGTTGCGGTATTCAATCTCGCGTACAACCAGACGTTCTTTGCCGGCGGATACTGGGTTGAAGATCATGGATTTTCCGAGGGCGAAGCCGTGCGCTGGAGTATTACCGCGGGCGAAGGGGAAACCAAGCTCGGAGCGTTTGAGGCCGAACGAGCATTATTGCGGGTTGGTCCCGACAGGTCGCAGTGGTGGTACATCCGGTATTCGCAGGATCAGTATCGATTCGAGTGTGAAGTCCGCTTAGACGAGTTCGAGACTCCGGTTGAGATGTGGCACCGGGAGGACCCGGAAGATGAGCCGTCGTTTCACGAGTTCGACTACGATCAAGCCGGGCACTTCGGTGAGGGTGACTCAGATGAGCTCCGGGCGCTCGAAGAAGCCGGGATTTCAACGCTAGTATACCTGACCTCAGCCGAATACCAGCAAGCGCTGCAAGACACCGTCGTGCTGCGAGTGCCGGCGGGCGAGTTTGAAGTTGATTACCTCGTGTACGACTTTGAAGACGCCCAGACCAACGAGCGGTTTCGATACGAGTGGTGGGTAACCCGCGAAGTGCCGGGTCACCTCACTCGGTTCCTGTGGCAGGACTATCAATCGGGGCGTGAGCTTGCCGGCGAGCTATTGGAAATCACGACTGACTATCGCTCACCGATTGGAGGGCTGTAGGTGTACGGCTCTGCACAGCCGCGGCCAAACACCGCTTGGCGGCGCGCCAGTTAGCCGGCCTGCCTTCAGCTTGCGGAGCTTGCCAGGCATCCCGAAGCGTTAAAGCCGGCAGGGGCCGGTGTCTTGCTGACCCCGTACCACAAGCTTTGGTCCAGTTTCCAATCTTTACCGCCGGCGGAGCGGGCACTGAGTCCGAGGTAAGCACTTGTTCTGTTACATAAATGCACCCGCCGTGGACACGCAGTGCGTTCTGTGAAAATATACGGATGCTGGTGTGCTTCGATCATGTATAACAGGAATACCTTGCTGGGCGTTCAGCTAATCTTAACAGCGCTGGCGAGAGGACGTGGCGAGGAGACGACAGGGTGTCGGTGTTGCGGTCGCTGACGAGGGTGTGTTTCGCCCGGCTCGGCGTGCTTCTTGCGCCGATGTTTGTGCTCGTGCCGGCGGTCGCGGTCCCGGCGGTTGATCTCGGGGCCCGGCAGCCGGCGGCCTCCGAGGCTCCGGTGCGGCCGAATCTTCAAAAAATATATCCCGCCGACGATAAGATTGTTGAGTGGTTGCGTGCGGTTCTCAACGAGCAGGGGCGTGCACCGCTTTTCGCGAGCGGCCCGTACAGCGGCTCCGAGATTCGGGGCAACCTCGAGCGCGTAGAGCGAGCGGCACTCTCTGCGCCCGGGCGCGCGTTGTACGATCGCATTGAAGCCGCACTCGCGCCGGCACCGCGCTTTGAACAGACACTGCCCGACGGGCGTTTCGGGATGGGTCTGCGGCCCGGTCTTGAGGTGAACCTGGAAACGTATATGCAGTCGGCTGCCGGCCAGACTGCGTGGCTGTACGGCTACGAGCGGCGGCGGCCGCTTCTGAGTATCCCGCTGGAAGTCTGGGTGCTGAGCTCGGCTTACGCTAGTATGGACCTCACGCTTCGCAAGAACTACTACAGCTTTGACGACTATATGACCCGGGAGTTGTGGGAGTCGCTACGCGACGATGACGGCGGACAGCGCGAGCCGCCCGACACCCCCAACCCCGACCCGCGCAGCAACTTCCCGAGCAGGTTCGAGGCGCTGGATCCTCAATTCCCGTTTCGCTCTTTCGTAGCGGTGGGCGGCGATTACTGGGGCGCGCAGTTTGGGCGTGACGTGATCGCGTGGGGTCCCGGGCGTAGTGGAACCTTGGTGGTGTCCGACTACGCGGATTACCATGAGGCGCTGCGTCTCAGCACGTTCTTTGAGCGATTCAAGTACAGCTACTTCTGGATTAACGCCCCGGGAATAACGACCGACGAAAACGGCAGTGCGAACGACAATCAGGGGCGCCGTCGCGAGCGTAACTATATCGGGCATCGTATTGAGTTCCGGCCGACCGAGCGGCTTAACTTGGCGGCGAACGAAGTCTATCTCATTGCCAAGGAATCGATGGAGCTGCGCTACCTGCACCCCATTATGTTGTTCCACAACCACTTCATTCGCAAGCGGGACTCTTCGATCATAGCCGGGTTTGAGTTCGACTTTGCACTTGCGCCCCGTTGGCGACTGTACGGTGAGTACGCCTTTAACTCATTAATGCTTGAAGCGCTTCACGGTGGTAACGTTGAGGACGATCCTAACGCGTGGGGCGCCTTGGTGGGACTCGATACGCGCTTTCCGAAGCGAAAAGGGTATGTGGTATCGGGGCTGGAGGCGGTCTACACGAACCCGTGGCTGTATACGCATAATCAGCACTACACCAGCTTAACGCATTCGCGCCGCCTCCAGACCGAACACATCGGCACGCGTGATGTCACGGTAGAAAAGCCGCTGGGATACTGGGCGGGCCCGGACTTTGTGGGGCTGTTCTTGACGCTTGGTTACGAAAGACCGGCCGAGTTTGAGATACTCGGGCGTGCATCGCTGCGCGGTAAGGGCGGGCGCGATCTGTACCGCGACACTTTTGACGACGATTACGAAGCGGGTGACAGGTCGGGGTGGTCACCCACCGGCTCGAACCCCGAATGGAGCAGCGCTTTGGAGGCGGAGGGCAGTCTGCGCCCGGGTGCGCTGTGGCCCCGCCCGCTGTTCACCCCGTTCGGCGGTGAGCTCGAGCTCGGGACGCATCTCGCAGGTATCTGGACATGGAACCGCCGGCGACCGGGGGAAGATCAGCGCAACCGCGATCTTGAGTTCGATCTGCAGTGGGCTAGTTGGCTGTCGCTGCGTTGGTGAATGGTGCAGCTACCGGCGACACTCAAGCGCTGAGCTCGAGCCAAACGCCGCGCTCAAACGCCGCGAATGCTACCGGGACTCAATAGGTTTCGTGGATGGCGGGAGTGCCGCCGGTGTCGCGCTCGGCCGCCTGCGTGCGGCTCAGCTGCCGCCCGGGTCCGGCTGGGCGGCGATATGCCGCGGGCGTTTACCGCAGCGGACATGTCCATAGGCTTTGAAGTCCGCAATCGCCCGCTCGAAGCTGATGAGCAGTCGATCGGTCATCTGCTCGACCGACCACTCGTGAGCTTTGGCCGTCGCTTCTGCGCTCTTATGCCGGTATAGCTCACGGTCGTCGAGCAGTTCCTCCACGTGCGCCGCGAACTCCCGGTGGTCAAGCCGGCACGCGAATCCTCCGCGGCCATCGGCCATCAAATCCGAGACCCCCATTGCGTCAACGGCGACTGCTGGAGTACCCATGGACATCGCTTCGAGTAACACCAGGCCCTGCGTCTCGGTGACCGAAGCGAAGGTGAAGATCGAGCTCGCCTTGAAGAACGAAAACACCTCGTCGCGCGTGACGTAGCCGGTGAACACCACCTCGTCTTGCAAGCCCAGCTCGGCGACCTCGACCTGCAGCGGCGGCCGATCGGGACCGTCGCCCACTACCACGAGGCAGACGTCGCTCCTGCGCTGTTTCAGCAACTGTATAACTCGCAGGAGGAAGCTGATGTTCTTCTCGCGGCCGATACGGCCTACCATTATTAGCATACGCTTGGCTTCGGGAATGCGGTAACGCCGGCGGAGCACATCCGCCGGTGTAATCACGCGGTGGCGACGAACGTCGATTCCGGTTGGAATCACATCGATCGGTGCATCCACACCGTAACGCAGGAGCTCGTCCTTCACCCGGCGACTCGGTGAGATCACGCGCTGGCAACGCCCGCAAAACCGTCGCGAAATCAACGCGACCAAATAGCGGGCAAGGCCCTGCGGCAGCGGCATGTAATGCGTGTACTCCATGAACAACGTGTGATAGGTGTGGACGTGCGGAATACGCCGCAAACGGCTGATGAGCAGCGCGTACGCGCCTATGTTTCCGGGCACCTGCGAGTGGATAATGTCGATGTCAAGCTTCGAGATCGCGCGAAAGACCGGTAGCGACGGGTACGCGAAGCGCCGCTCGGTCATCATCTTGAACAGGTACGGTGTCGAAGGAAAGTGGTACACCTTGGGGTCGGGATCGTCGCGGTCGAAGTAACGCGGACAAAACAGATAAACCGCGTGCCCGTTCTCCTCGAGCTGTCTGCGAAAGATGTCGATCGATGTCACCACACCGTTGATTTCCGGCCGGTAGGTGTCGGTGAACACTGCGATATTCATAGGTACCGTTACAAGCTCTGCTCGGTTTGCAGCGCCGCTTCACCGGCGCGTCGGGTCTGAGACGCAAGCGCCTGGTTTTCAAGCTCGCGTGCGTTGATCACGAGCATCTGCAGCCGGTTCTCGATGTTGGCGAAGCTGGTGTCAGGGTCATAATCCAGCGCGAGGATCTGAACGTGGGGGTAACGCTTCTTGATCGCCTTGATCATGCCTCGCCCTGAGATGTGATTGGGCATACACCCGAATGGGTTGAGGATCACGAAGGAGTTTACTCCGTGCTCGGCCAGCTCAGCCATTTCGGCTGCGATCAGCCAGCCTTCGCCGGAGATGAAGGTGGGGTCCAGGAGCCCGGGTAAGTGCTGCTGCAGGCGGTCAAGCGTGTGGGGTGTTTCGTAGAACGCAAACTCACGCATTATTGCGTTGACGCGGCGCTCGGCGAATGCAAAGGCGTGCTCGCCGATGTCGGCGAACAGGGTTGCGAGAAACGCGTTGGGCACGTGTCCGCGGCGCCCGAGCTCGGCGTTGATTGTGTGCTCGCGACGGAAGAAATCAAGCATGCCCGGCAGAACCACCTCCATTCTGTGCTCTTCAAGGTAACGCTCCACCTCGCCGTTGGCGGTTGGATGATATTTCATCAGGATCTCGCCGGTGATTCCCACGCGGGGTTTGCGAGCGATATTACGCACGGGAATGCTGTTGAAGGCGGTCACGGCGGCTTGCAGCTCCGTGAGCGCAGCACGGTAGTTGCGAGCGATCGCGGCGGTAAGATTTGAAAGCTGCTGCTCGAACACAGCATCAGCATCGCCCGTGCGGCGCTCGTAGGGGCGGATGCGCCTGCGCATGAGCTCAAGCTGGTCGGCGATAGCGAGCCCCCAGAGGCTGCGGAGCTGAAACAGCGGGGAGAGTCGAAATCCGGGATGCATGCCTTTGTTGTCGTCACCGGTAGTGACGATCGGGATGTCCGCATAACCCGCGTCATCGAGCGCTTTGCGCGCGAGTCCGGCGTATTGCCCCGCGCGACACGCATCGCAATTCTTGGCCAGGCCAACCGCGTAGCGCTTGCCGACCCCCGCCGCCGGCCCCCCTTGGCGTTCGAGGTGCGCGAGCACCTCACCGACATTAACTTGTGCCGGAAAGCAGATGTCGTTGTGGACGTACTGCTTGCCGAGCTCAAAGGCCCGCGGTCCGGCAACCTCAAGCGGTTCGATGCGATAGCCTTGCTTGGCGATTACCGCTCCCAGCACGCGCGTGAATGCCGGCGAGAGGTTCGGTCCGAGGATCACGCGTTGTTTCTTGTCAGCTCGGGTGAACTTCACCGAAAACGGGTCATATGTTTTCTCGCTTTGGGGTGCCGCCGTAGCGGCCCGCGTGCGCCTCCGAGCAGTGACGGTTTCGATGAAGCTACGTATGCGAATCGACAGCGGTCCTACCGCCTCGCCTTCGTCGAGCTTCAACACCAGCAGCTCTTTATCGCCCTGCTCGTGCAGCAAGCGGGTCATCTCGTCGGAGATTATGGCGTCGTGTCCGCAGCCGAAGCTCACGATCTGCACGAGTTCAAGCTCAGGACGCTGTGCCACTACCGTGGCGGCGGCGAGCATGCGGGTGTGAAACGGGACGTAGCTGTCCATGGTGCTCCCGGAAGTATCTGCCGTAGTTAGGCCCGCAAGGCTGTCGAGCGTGAGTACCGGGATGCCGGCTGCGGTGAAGTGGCGCGCAAGCTGATGGTTTACCAGCTGGTCGGCGTGATAGGGGCGCCCGGCAAGAACAACCCCGAATTTGTCCTCTTCGCGTAGTTGTTCGAGCGTCTTCTGCCCCTCCTGCAGTAACGAGAAGCGAAACTCAGCCAACGCACGTTCCCCCGCAGCAACCGCTCTGCGTATCGCCGAAGCGGGTAGCCGAAAGGCCTCACGCATGAACTCCTCGGTTTGCCGGCGGCGCAGCTTTTCGTTGTACCAGTGAAACGTGGGGTGGTCGAAGCGCACGCCGCAGCGTGCGTACGGTTCGTCGCTGTGGTGTATTACCGCCGGGTAGCCCTGCAATACCGGGCAGACTGCAGTACCGACGGCACCTTTGTTCTCTTTGGGCATGCGGATCATCATCGGCATGAAGATGCGGTGCGCGCCGCGGTGGATGAGCTCCTGCACGTGCCCGTGAGCGAGCTTGGCGGGGAAACACACCGTGTCGGAGGGCACCCCGGCCAGTCCCGACTCAAAGGTCTCGTAGGTGGAGGGGCTTGAAATCAGCACCTCAAAGCCGAGCGTCTCAAACACCGTGCGCCAGTACGGCAGGCTGTTCCAGAACTCAAGCGCCCGCGGCAGCCCCACCTTCACACCCCGCGGTGCGAGATAGCGCTCCGCTGAGTAGGGGCGGGTGAGGAGCCTGCCGTGCAGCGCCATCATGTCCGGCACCGCCTGCAGCTTGCGTCCAGCTTCGGCAAGCTGCTGCTTCACCTCAGGGTCGCTGCTCTCGCCGAGAATCTGCCCGCGCTCGCAGCGATTGCCGGTAATATAGCGCCGCCCGTCGGAAAAGCTGACCACCGTGCGCCGGCAGCTGTTTGAGCAGAACTCACACACCACCCCCGGCTGCTTGTGGTAGCTGAAATCTTCAAGGTGCTCGAGCCCAATGAACTGTGAGCTCAGACGCTCGGTCTCACCAAGTTCCCCGCGGCGGCGCGCGGCAGCCGCCCGCTCCTGCATGTGCTGCTTGGTCAACAGCGCAATGCCGATCGCCCCCATCTCGCCGGGAAACGGCGGGCGTACCACCGGTATGCCGATGTACTGCTCGAACGCACGCAGCACCGCATCGTTCTTAAAGGTGCCGCCCTGTGCCACCACGCGATCGCCGAGCTGGTGCAGATTGGAAACGCGCACCACTTTGGTGAACACGTTTTCCACAATCGAGCGGCAAATGCCGGCAAGAATGTCCTCACTTGTGCGCCCGTTCTTCTGCTCGGTGATAATTGAAGAGTTCATAAACACGGTGCAGCGGCTGCCGAGTCGACTCGGGTTTTCAGCGGCAAAGGCAAGCGGGGCGATCTGGTCCACCGGTACCCCGAGGCTGCGCGCGTAGGTCTCCACAAAGCTCCCGCAGCCGGCTGAACACGCCTCGTTGAGCACAATGCCGGTGACGATACCCCCTTTGAGATTGATCGCTTTCATATCCTGCCCGCCGATATCAAGTACGAAGCTCGCCCCCTCAGGGTGCTCGGCGTCGCGGGCCCACTTCTGCGCGGCCTCCGCGTGGGCTACCGTCTCCACCGTGTGATAATCGGCGCCGAAGGCGGCGGCAAACAGCCCCTCGCCGTAGCCGGTGGTGCCCACCCCTAAGATCTCAAGCTGCACCCCTTGCGCTGCGTAGGCCTCGCGCATCTCAATCAGTGCACCCCGGATTACCTCAAGCGGATCACCGTGGTTGCCCGAGTAAAACAGGTTCACCACGCGCTCCGTTTGATCCAACAACACAAACTTTGTGGTAGTGCTTCCCGCGTCAATGCCGATGTACACCCCCACGCGCTCACCCGCGGCATACTCAGCGGGGTGGAACTCACCCTTGGGGTAACGCGCCTCAAACGCTTCGCGCTCAGCAGCCGCCGTGAAAAACCGCCTACCGGGCTCCTCGTCACGCTCACCGCCGCCGGCTGCAGCCGGCGGTACGCCGCCCGCGCGGTCTTCGCCTATTGCCGCCTCACCGCGGCGTGCGCCCGGCACCGCCTCATCGTGCTGCAGTGCCGCAGGCCCGCGGTACTCACACGGTTTGTCCCCGTACATCACTTGTGCGCTCAGCGCCGCCCCGTAGGCAACAATGATCTCAGGCCGATCGGGCACGATGATCTGCTCGTCGCTCAGCGCCAAACGCTGTTGAAACACCCGAATCAAGGTGGGATTGAAGGTAAGCGGCCCGCCTTCAAACACCACCGGCGCGCTGATCTCCATCCCCTGCGCCAGCCCCCCGATGGTCTGCTTGGCAATCGCGTGAAACGCGCTCAACGCCAAATCCTGCTTGCTCACCCCCTGGTTCAGCAACGGCTGAATGTCGGTCTTGGCAAACACCCCGCAGCGCCCCGAGATCTCGTACACGTGCGCCCCACCGGCAGCCAGCGGCTCAAACTCCTCGGCGCTGACGCCCAGAAGCTCGGCCACCTGGTCGATAAACGCCCCGGTGCCGCCGGCGCAACTGCCGTTCATACGCATGTCGCTTGCCACCAGCGCCCCGCTTGACTCATCGCGGCGGAAAAAGATCACCTTCGCATCCTGCCCCCCGAGCTCTATCGCCACGTGCGTCTCAGGGTGGTGCTTCTTGATCGCAAGACTGTTGGCCACCACCTCCTGGATGAAAAACGCCCCCAAGCGTTCGGCAATCGTGCTGCCCCCTGAGCCGCACACCGCAAGGCGGAACTCAGCCTCGGGAAACAGCTCGTGCGCCGTCTCGAGCAGCTCGCGCGCAGTGTCGGCCTGCGCCGCGTTGTGCCGCAGATAATCGGCGTACAGCAGCTCGTGCGTCCGCTGATCCACAACCGCAATCTTTACCGTTGTGGAGCCAACGTCGATGCCGGCAAGATACTCGGGTGTGCTCATAGAGGGTGATCCTTTGGAAGGCTTGCCACGCCGCTAAGACTTAACGCCGCCTTCCGGAAGTAATTACATCGCAAGGGAGTAGCGGTGATCCCAAAAAGCAATAAGGCGAGTATATCGCTCCTACTGCTCGTCGTTCAAGTTGGGTGGGCGCCTCGCGCGGAAAACCGGAGTAAAGGCGGCGGAAACGGGAAGACGCCGCGAAGAAAACTGAAGAATTGGCTTGCACGTGTAAAATAACCATGGTAATATGACCATGGTAATATTGCAAGCACCACCAAACTGGGAGGCGGTTGTATGCAGATCAAGGCCGGAGAGTTCAAGGCCAAATGCTTACAGCTGATGGATCGGGTGCACGAGACCCACGAGCGCATCGTGATCACCAAGCGGGGGCGCGCCGTGGCACAGCTTTCGCAGGTTGCGGAGCCCAAGCCGCAGCCGGTGATCGGGAGGTTGCGGGGCACGGTAACCCGGCGCGGCAGCTTACTTGATGAGTGATACCGAAGCCGTGATCCTCGATACGCATGTGTGGGTCTGGGCTATGGAAGACGCAACTGAGCTTCGCTCGCAGCCCGCCCGCCGTGCGATTGAACAGGCCTCAGAGCACACCCAGCTGCATCTCTGCAGCGTTTCGGTCTTCGAGTTAACGAAACTTGAAAGCTCGGGACGGGTGAGCTTTGCCCTAGCACTCGACGACTGGATCACTCAAGCGCTCTCGACTCCGGGCTTGGTCCTTACGCAGCTTGAGCAAGCTATCGCTATGGAGGCGGCGCGCCTGCCCGGGGCGTTTAAGGGCGATCTAATCGATCGGGTAATCGCGGCTACTGCCCGCAGGTTAGGAGCAGTGGTGCTCTCCGCGGATACCGCGCTACTGGATTACGGCAGAGCGGGGTACCTAAAAACCTTGGACCCCTCCCTCTAGGGGCAGCATGAACTAGGGGCAGCATGAAGGTCGCCTTTGTCTTTGAGATGTCCTACCCGCACATCAGCGGGGTGGTTACCTCCACGACAAACCTGGCCCGGCACCTCGTGCGGTTTGGTCACGAGGTCATTTTCATCGTGCCCGGCGGAAGCGGGGGTGAAGACGCTGAGATCGGCGAGGGTATTCGGGTTCGTACCGCTGCCAGTTGGGCAAACCCAATCTACCCGGGTCTACGTACTGTACTGCCCTGGAGCCGTGCAGCCCGTGCCGTATTCGTGCGCGAAGCGGTGGACGTAGTGCAGATCACCGCGCCTTGGCTTCTAGGACGGGCGTGCATTCGTGCCGCCCGGGGTCTCGGAATACCGGTTGTGCATACCTTCCACACAATGCTGCATTCACCGGAGTACCTGCACTACTTATTCGGCAATCGGCGTATACCGGCCAGGGTACTACCCGCCGTTCGCCGCTCAGTCTGGCGCTGGTACGGCCGCTACATACGCGCCGCGACCGTTACAACGGTACCAAGTCGTGCGGCGCTTTCCGAGCTCAGGCACCACTACCCGACTGCCGTGATCACCCAAATTCCAAACGGCCTGGACTGTGAGCCGTTTAGCCGGTATCCGCCGCTGAGCGACCTCCGCAGACGCTACCCGGAGTATCGTCATACCGTCGTGATCTATGTTGGCCGTCTTGCGCAAGAGAAATCGATTGAGCAGCTCATCGACTCCATGACGATGGTTGCTGAGTCCGAGGGCGATCTACGCTTAGTTGTAGTGGGAGACGGGCCGGCCGCTCCGCGCTACCGTATGCGGGTTCGGCGTCTGGGCCTCACCCGGCGCGTCAGCTTCCTCGGCGCGCTGCCACGCGAGCAGCTCGTGCACAGCGGGCTGCTACAGCACGCGCGCGCATTCGCTACCGCAAGCGTCAGCGAAAACCAGCCGCTCAGCGTTCTGGAGGCCGTTTGCTGTCGCACACCGGTGATAGCGCCCGATACCGCGGCGATGCGTGAGCTTGTTCAAGACAACGGGCTACGCTTCGAACCCGGCAACGTGAAGGCGCTTGCGAGCGCGTTACAGCTTTTGGTACGAGACGACCACGTCTATCGGCGCTGCGTGGCAGCAAGCGAGCGGCTGCGGCACCAGTTCGAAGGGGGCACTGTGGCTCGGCGCTTCGAAGCGCTGTACCACGAGATCGTCGCTATGTGAAACGGCGTGAGTTTCAAACACCCGCTGTCCTCGATCCAAGTAATCAGAATCTTGTAGAGAGAAGCGAAAGAGCTTTTGACGCCGTAATTACTTATAGGGACGGCGATGTGTCTGTACTCTCAAACAACCATGTAATCACCAACAGTAATGACGCGTTGTCCGGTGAGTCGATTCTTCAACTTCTTGCGGCCGACGGCGGTCCGTACCCACAGGATCAGCCTGCAGCGTCGATCGGGCTCGTCCCGATCGTAGTCAAACAAAGCTCGAATCAGTTTTCCGATTGCCGAAGCAGATGGTGTAGGACAAACAGCCGCAGTTGACTTTCAGCAACATCACCATTCACGCGATGAAGATCCCGTCGGCCGGCACGCAACGGTTTCCGCACCGCTTGCGACCCGTTTCGTGGCCGTAAGAAGCTTCGGACAAACGCGATCTCCGCTTCGCGGAAGGGGTATCCACGCGAGTCGGACGAGGGAACCGAGCGACATCAGCCACTCGGCAGTCTGAGCGAGACACCGGTCGTGCGCGCGTGCGTGTTTGAATCAGAAGAGGTCGCCGTGTCGCTGAGGCGGTGTTTGATTCCCGTCCCTTTTCACACCGACCGGTTTTCTTATATAGTAGGCACGTTCACCGCGGCCTATTCGTGCACCCGCTGTGAGATCGTGCTCTACCCGCACACATCATCATGTAATGATCACGGTTCTGTAGGAGGTTGTCTTGTTCAAAGCGGTAGATCCAAGGGTCAGTTTCCCCGAAATGGAGGTGCAAATCCTCAAGAACTGGGAAGCGAACAAGGTCTTTGAGCGCTCGGTGTCTCAGCGCGACGGCGCTCCGGAGTACGTGTTCTACGACGGGCCTCCGTTCGCAACCGGATTGCCGCATTTCGGTCATTTTGTACCCGGCACCATCAAGGATGTTGTTCCGCGTTACCATACCATGCGCGGCAAGAAGGTTGAGCGACGGTTCGGGTGGGACTGTCACGGACTGCCGGTTGAGTACGAGATGGAAAAAGAGCTCGGTATCTCCGGCAAGCGTCAAATCGAAGCGTACGGGGTGGGGAACTTCAACGAGGCATGCCGCTCGATTGTGCTGCGCTATACCGCGGAGTGGCGGCGCATCGTCACCCGCTCGGGCCGCTGGGTTGATTTCGACAATGACTACAAGACCATGGAGCCCGCATATATGGAGACGATCTGGTGGATCGTCAAGCGTCTGTGGGAACAAGAGCTCCTATACGAAGGACACTACATCCTGCCGTACTGCCCGCGCTGCTCGACGGCGTTGTCGAACTTCGAATTGAACCTCGGAGGATATCAGGAAGTACAGGACCCCGCGATCACGGTCCGCTTTCGGCTTAATGAGATGGAGAACACGTACGTACTCGCCTGGACGACAACGCCCTGGACTCTGCCGTCCAACCTGGGACTGGCGTTTGGTCCCCATGTACAGTACGTGCGGGTTCGTGATTTGGCCGGCGGCGAACACTACGTTCTGGCTGAGGAGCGCTTGGGAGATTACTACCGCAGTGTCGATGAGTACGAGATCGTCGAGCGCATGGGCGGCGAACAGCTCGGCGGTCTGACCTACGAGCCGTTATTCCCGTACTTCGCCGAGACCGGCGGGGCTGATGCGTTCCGAACGCACGTCGCTGATTTTGTCAGCACCGAGGAGGGCACCGGGATCGTGCATATCGCCCCGGGTTTTGGTGAGGACGATTACAACGTGCTCAAGGAGCTCGATGTAGAGGTGATAACGCCGCTGGATGCTGAGGGGCAGTTCACCGCAGAGGTGACTGATTTTGCGGGCATGCACGTCAAAGACGCCGACAAGGGAATTATCAAGAAACTGAAAGACGAGCACAAACTGGTCAAGCGCGACACGTACACGCACCCGTATCCGCACTGCTGGCGCTGTAAATCGCCACTGATATACCGCGCCATCTCAAGTTGGTTCGTCGGCGTTGAGCGCATCAAGCCGAAGATGCTCGCCGCCAATAGCCGGATCAACTGGGTGCCGGAGCACCTGCGCGATGGCCGCTTCGGCAACTGGCTTGAGAACGCGCGCGACTGGGCGATTTCACGAAACCGCTACTGGGGCAATCCGATGCCGATCTGGCGCTGCGACAGTTGCCATCACACTGAATGTATCGGATCGCGCGAGGAGTTAGCCGAGAAGTCCGGTGTGCTCGCCGACGACCTGCACAAGCACTACGTCGACGAGATCACCTATCGGTGTCCCGAAGATGAGGGTACGATGCGCCGCATTCCGGAGGTGCTGGACTGTTGGTTTGAGTCCGGAGCTATGCCCTACGCACAGAATCACTATCCGTTTGAGAACAAGGTGTGGTTTGAGTCGCATTTTCCGGCCGAGTTCATCTCGGAAGGTCTCGACCAAACCCGCGGCTGGTTTTATACGCTGACGGTGCTGGCTGCGGCGTTGTTTGCATCGCCGGCGTTCAAGAACGTGGTGGTGAACGGGCTGGTGCTCGCTGCCGACGGGAAGAAGATGAGCAAGAGCGAGCGCAACTATACCGACCCGCAGGATGTGATGGAGAACTACGGGGCCGACGCACTGCGGGTATTCCTAATGCACTCGGCGGTGGTTCGCGGAGAAGATCTCAAGTACTCCGATGACGGCGTTAAAGAGGTGCTCAAGAACATTATCATTCCGCTGTGGAATTCATACACCTTTTTTGTCACCTACGCGAATATAGACGGCATTCGCCCTGAAAGGGGACCAAGCGATCCGAACAACCCGCTGGACCGTTGGGTCCTTTCGGAGGCTGAGAGACTCATAGCCGCCGTCACCGCCAGCCTCGACGCTTACGATCTGCAGCGGGCGGTAGACCCTATGGTTGAGTTTGTCGACTTGTTGAATAACTGGTACATCCGGCGTTCGCGGCGCCGCTTCTGGCGCAGTGCCAACGACGGCGACAAGCTGCAGGCTTACCAGACGCTGTACAGCGTGCTGCTCACACTCGCTAAAGTAGCGGCGCCGGTCATGCCGTTCATTACCGAAGAGATCTACACGAACTTGCGTACCGAAACGATGCCCGACTCGGTGCATCTGTGCGACTATCCGGTGGCCGATGAGAGTAAGCGTGATCTTTCGCTGGAGCGGAAGATGGGCGCTACGCGGCGCGCGGTCCGAATGGGACGCGCTCTTCGCAGCATACACTCACTTCGCACCCGTCAGCCGTTGAAGGCGATTCATCTCGTCACAAAGGACCCCGAGGAACGGAAGATCCTGCGCGAGATGGAAGCGATCATCGCCGAAGAGCTCAACGTCAAGGAAGTTGTGTTTCGCGAAAACGAAGAAGACTTGGTCGAGTACCGCGCAAAGCCGAACTACCGCGTGCTCGGCAAGGCGCTCGGCAAGGACATGAAAACTGCCGCCGAAAAAATACAGGCGCTTTCGGCGCCCGAAATCCAGAGTCTGCTCGAAGGTGCGTCGCTGCATCTTGAGATCAACGGGCGGGCAATCGACATCACCCAAGACAGTGTGGTGATTCAACGCACTGAGAAGGAAAACCTCAAGGTGCTCAACGAAGAATCCTTGACCGTAGCGCTTGACCCTGAGATCACCGCGGAACTGCGCCAAGAGGGGCTGGTGCGTGATCTCGTGCGTGCGGTGCAGAACAAGCGCAAGGCCGACGGCTTTGATGTCACCGACCGCGTGAAGTTGTACCTTTACGCCGAGAACTCGGTTCGCGAGGCGATTGAGGTGTTTGAAGACTATCTTACCAGTGAAACCTTAGCGGTTGCGCTGGAATGGGAACACCGTGATGATGCTGAATCTGTGGCGCTTGGTGAGTACGAGTGCTCTATCGCGCTTGAACGGGCGACGTAAAACATCTATCGTAGCGGCTGCGTCTCGCGGGCGGGTTGCGCTTGCGCTGGCCGTCTTGGCGCTTGGTGCGTGTGCCACTCCGCCGGAAGCGGACCGCGGTGAGGAGCTCACCGGGTATCTTCCGGCCGGGCAGACGCTGTACCTCGGCGTGCGTGTCCCACACGCCGAAGCCCTACTTGATGCTGTTGTCACCAATGCCGGAGTCGAGTCGCGGCAGTTAGAAAACCTGCTCGGCCAGACTGAGCAGATTGTCGCGTCCTACGGTCGGCGCGGCGATGGTGCTCCGCAGATGTATTTCGCGGGATCGGGACGCTATAGTCCGCGCCGCGCGGGGCTTTTTATGCGTTTTTCGCCGCGCTGGAGCCGTGAACGCGTCGAGATTGGCGGTGAGGACTATCGCTACTGGCAGGACCGTGAGACCGGTCTGCAGGTGAGCTTCCCGAATTCGTCTACGCTGCTCGCGGCTACCGAAGACATCGGCGCCGGTCTTGTACCGAAGGACCGCGCCTTCGATCGCTTTCTGGCTCCGCCGGCCGTTGTCGAGCAGTTCGACGTGACTGACGTGTCGTTCTTTATGCCGGATCCGGTGCAGTGGCTCTACGACCGGATTGGTGTGCTGCCGTTTGAGCTGCCGATCCTCGATCTGCGCGTGGTTATGGACCGAATCGAGGAGCAGGAAGGCGAGCGGGGTATGGTGGGTGACGTGCGCTTCGCGAGCGAACGCGATGCGCGAGCCTTTACGGTAGTATTCCGGCTGATGGCGGCGACGATCGCACGTGAGGTAGGGGTCGAGCAGCCTGACTTGCTCGAGCGCCTGACTATTGAGCGGCGTGAAGATACCGTGAGGTTCAGCGGTATCCATTTGAGCGATCGCCGCATGGGACAGATGATCGGAGCACTGTTTGTGGGCAGCGTGACCGAACTCGCGGCGGGTGCGCCAAGCGGCCCTAGTATGGAGTGAGGGGTGCGAGCTGCAATCGTCGATTACAACGCTGGTAACCTGCGCAGTGTAGAAACTGCCGTTCGCCGAGTCGGTTATGAGTTTCAGGTGGTGTCGAGACCCGAGAGTTTAAAGGACGCCGACAAACTCGTGTTCCCCGGCGTCGGCGATGCCGCGGCGGCGATGGCGGTGCTCGAGCGTACGGGATTGGCGCAGGCGTTACGTGAATACTACTCCGGTGGGCGTCCAATGCTCGGGATCTGTATCGGGGCCCAAATTGTGCTTGATCGGTCTGAGGAGAACAACGCGAGCTGCCTAGGCTTGATACCGGGGGTGGCACGGCGCCTGCCGGGGGGTGAGGGACGCAAGGTGCCGCACATAGGTTGGAACCAAGTGCGCTACCGGGACGATCATTGGCTGTTCAAAGGCATTCCCCAAGACAAGTCGTTTTACTTTGTGCACTCGTACTACCCCGATCCGGCCGAGCCGACGGCGAGGCTGTGCCGGACCGAGTACGGAGTACCGTTCGCTTCCGGTATCGAGCGCGAAAACCTTATCGCAGTCCAGTTTCACCCCGAGAAATCCGGGGAGTTCGGGTTGCGCGTGCTCGCCAATTTCTTGGCGCACTGAGCCGAGAGGAGGAGATGTTTTGGTGCTTGAGAAACGAATCGTAGTCTGTCTCGACGTACGTGATGGGAAGACCACAAAAGGGGTGAAGTTCAAGGGCAATGTCGACATCGGCGATCCGGTAGAGATGGCTCGAAGATACTACGAAGACGGGGTGGATGAGCTGGTGTTCTACGATATCACCGCTTCGGCTGAGCGGCGCGGAATAATGCGGGAGGTCGTGGAACGGGTCGCGGCTGAGATCTTCATTCCCTTCTGCGTAGGTGGCGGGATCGGCTCGGTTGAAGATATGCGCGCGATGCTTCTCGCCGGTGCCGAGAAAGTCAGCGTGAACACGCATGCCGTGCTCCATCCCGAGATAATTGATGCAGGAGCGCGAGTGTTCGGGAATCAGTGTATCGTGCTCGGAGTGGATGCATTACGCGACAACGAGATGCCGAGTGGATACCGGGTGGTGATCCACGGGGGCCGTACGCATACAGAGCGTGATCTGCTGCAGTGGGTTCTTGAGGCCGAGAATCGTGGTGCCGGCGAAGTTGTGCTCAACTCGATCGACGCCGACGGCACGCAGGACGGGTACGAGCTGACCTGCACCCGTATGGTCTCGGAGGCGGTCAATGTGCCGGTGGTCGCCTCCGGTGGAGCGGGTACCCCTGAGCATCTGGTGGCGGTGCTCGGAGAGGGTAAGGCCGACGCGGCGTTGATCGCGTCGATGGTACACTTCGGCGGCTATACTGTGCCCCAGATCAAGCGGGCGCTCGCTGCCGCCGGTGTTCCGGTGCGCGAGCACGTTAAGCCGTGAGAGACTGAGCAGGGCGCCGGTATGCTGGACAGCTGTTTCCAGGGGATTCGCGGATGCGTTGATGACGCTACGGCGATTCACCGCGACGTTGGCGCCATAATTTGCTTTGATGTAGACCATTAGCTTGTCTGATATCCGATTCTGGAATATATTTGCGTCGTTACGGTGTTCAGGAGGAACAACGAAGATGCCGACTTACGACTATCTGTGCAGCGCGTGCGACCACAAGTTTGAAGAGCTTCAAAACATCTCGGCGCAACCCTTACAGGTTTGTCCAAGCTGCGGCCAATCGGCTCTCAAACGTCTTGTCGGAGGCGGCGCAGGCATAATCTTCAAAGGCAGCGGGTTCTATGTGACCGACAGCAAACCCTCGATTTCTGCGGGAAAGAGCTCGGGCTCTAACGGTTCAGACGGAAAGAGCGGCTCCTCGATGGCAGAAACCACCGGTGAGTCTTCTACGTCGGGCAAAGACGGGTCGGCGAGTAGCGGCAGCAAGAAGGCGGATAGCGATTCCGCGGGAAAGCAGGCGTCGGTAAAAGACGGCTGAAACTTTGCTATTCGAAAAGCTTTGTATTATTTTAGGTATATATGGATCAGCAGAAAGCGGTTAGCGAGCACCAACTCACCGATTACGCCTCACGGTTGAAGGTTTGTGGGCATCCGCTGCGATTGATGCTGCTGTGCCACATTGCACGCCAGGGAGGGCCATGCGTTTCTCAGCTATGGGAGTGTCTCGGCCAGCCGCAACCGGTGGTGTCGCAGCATCTGGCTGTGCTTAAAGAAAAGGGTATCGTTGCTAGTCGGGTTCAGGGAAACCGCCGTATCTACTCTATTGTTGATCCCTTTGTGCAGCGAATCATTGCGGGTCTCGCCGAAATGGTCGAGCTACCCGATACTACCGACTCGTCCAAGCCGTCCGAAACGGCTCAGTCGGCGCAGTGAGTGCGGTTATGCTCACGCGGGCTCTTCGGTACCGGTTTGGCGGCTACGACTCGGCCGTTCGCCTGGGCGATGAGCAACTGCTCCGACAAAACGCGGACCTCCGCGGTCTCGTGGTTTGGGACGAAAACACCGCATCCCTGCTTGCTCCCCTTCATCACCTGCCGAGCGCTGTTGTGCCGCCAGGTGAACGAACAAAATCGATAGACACTGTCGCCGAGCTCCTTGAACGATGCGTACAAGAGAGCTTAGAGCGCGACAGTACTATAGTTGCTGTGGGTGGCGGTGTAGTCTGCGACGTCGCCGCGCTGGTGGCCTCGTTGTACATGCGCGGTACGCGATTAGTGCTGGTGCCGACAACATTGCTGGCAATGGTCGATGCTGCGCTCGGCGGCAAGACCGGTGTGAACTTCTCGGGCTACAAGAATCTCGTAGGCACGTTCTACCCGGCGGAACAGATCTTCATAGTACCTTCGGTGCTCGATACGCTCCCACAACGCGAGTACCTCAGCGGGCTCGCCGAGGTAATCAAGACCGCGATGTTGGGAGACCCCGAGTTATTTGAGCTGTTAGACCAGCGCGCCGAGGCGGTGCTGGCGCGGGAGCCGGCGGTACTGGAAGAGCTCATCCTCCGTTCGGTAGCGGTCAAGGGTCAGATTGTTCAGCAGGATTTCACCGAGCGGGGCGGCCGAGAGTGGCTGAACCTTGGACACACCTTCGCGCATGCACTTGAGTCGGTCGCGGGATTTGAGGGCTGGACGCACGGAGAGGCGGTGGCCTGGGGGATTGCGCAGGCGCTGCGCTGCGGCGAGCGCGCCGGCATTACCGATCCGGCGTACGCAGAGACCGCGATCGGGTTGCTTCGTCGCTACGGGTTTCGCTGTAAGATCGAGGACGTCTCGCCCCATGCGCTGATTGACGCAATGCAGCGTGACAAAAAGGCCCGCGGGGGACGCGTACGGTTTGTCCTTCAGCGACGACCCGGTGAGACCGAGCTCCGTGAGCTCAATCCGCAAATAGTTCGCAGTGTCCTGATGGGCTCGTAGTTCCGCCTTAGTACAGGCCTAGTCCGGAGTAGCAGAAATTTCCCACAAATTGAGAGACCGGTGTTATGATCGGGTATGGAGTTAACTCCAGCATCCACGGTGCTTTACAACGGATAAGGAGGAGCTAGAGATGAAGATTGGGGTACCAAAGGAAATCAAACGCCACGAGTACCGGGTAGGTTTAACGCCGCAATGCGTGCGAACGTACGTGAGTCACGGACACCAGGTGTACGTCCAGGCGAACTCGGGCGCCGGAACCAATGCCGGCGATGCGTTGTATAAGGAAAGCGGCGCTGAGATCGTCAATACGGCACAAGAGGTGTTCGAGCGTGCCGAGATGATTGTCAAGGTCAAGGAACCGCAGCCCGAAGAGTACGGTTACTTCCGCGAAGGCCATGTATTGTTCACCTACCTGCACCTGGCAGCCGACCGTGAGCTTACCGAGTTCCTTATGGAGCGCAAGGTGAACGCTGTAGCCTACGAAACGATCGAACTGGCAGACCGTACGCTCCCGTGCCTCAGGCCGATGAGCGAGATCGCCGGCCGGCTCTCAACGCAGGAAGGCGCGAAGTACCTGGAGAAGCCGTTCGGCGGTCGTGGAGTGTTACTCGGCGGCGTTCCCGGTGTGCCTCGTGGTAAGGTTGCCATTATAGGCGGCGGCACCGTCGGCACAAACGCATGCAAAATCGCGTGCGGTATGGGAGCCGACGTGACGATTCTCGACCTCGACGCGCGTCGGCTCGAGTATCTCGACGACATCTTCGGCAGTCGCATCACGACACTCTACTCGAACGAGAGCAACCTGCTTGCCTGTCTCAGGGAAGCCGACCTCGTGATCGGTGCGGTGCTTATTCCGGGCGAGTCGGCGCCGCGGCTCATCAAGCGTGAACACTTGGGGCTCATGAAAGAGGGCGCGGTGTTTGTGGATGTCGCGATCGACCAAGGCGGCATCGCCGAGACCTCTAAGGCTACGACGCACGATGACCCGGTGTACATCGTCGACAATATCGTACATTACTGCGTCGCGAACATGCCGGGAGCGGTTGCGAACACATCTACCAATGCCCTGACGAGCGTCACGCTACCGTACGGACTGAAGATCGCCGATCATGGGCTTGAAGAAGCCCTTAAAGACGATCCGGCGCTGCAGAAGGGGCTCAACACCTACAATGGTAGCTGTGTGCATCCGGCGGTCGCTCGCAGCTGCGAGGTCCCCTACACCGAGTACACGCCGTAATCCACCGAGTGACGCGGCGCCGGGCATGCGCCCGGCGCGCCGCGGCGTGGCGTAGGAGAAGCCGAGCAGCGGCAGCGGTAGCGCGGATCAGGGCAGTAGGGGATGTACATGACTGAGGATACCTCGGTGATTGTACTCGCTGTTCACCAACCACTTGCTGCCTTTAGCGCTCATAGGTGCTGCCTTCGTGCTGAGAATGTCTATGATGTCAAGCCGTGTTGAAAGCGCATACCGGGAGCTTTCCCGAGTAAACTTGAGCGAGATAGCCGACGGAGCCTACCGTGGGGAGTTTGGTGACTTTCTCGTCGCCGTTCAGCTTGAAGTCGTAGTCCGCGAGGGGCGGATTCAAGCGATAGAGATCCTGCACCAGGAATCGGGTTCGGGTTACGAAGCGCGTGAGACGATTGACCGTATCCTCGCTGCGCAGACCGCGCGCGTGAAAACGGTAAGCGGCGCCACCGGGAGCAGCAAAGCGATCATGGCCGCGGTGTATCGGGCGTTAAGTACCTCGGGGCGCTTAAAATGAGCCGCGACGTGAGTGAAATACGCGCGCCCGAGAGCAAGACGCCGTTTGCTCGAGGGGTAAGCTGAGTGCGATGACGGCAGACCACTTTGAGGCTCATCGCTTGTTTGTCTCATGCCCGCGCTACCTAGAAGGGCTCCTGCGTGAGGAAATTGCCGGTCTAGCAGCGTGCGGCGAGGTTTCTGAGACCGTCGGTGGTGTGTTTTTAAATGCTGACCTCGAGACTGCGTACCGGGTATGTCTGTGGTCGCGTCTTGCCGGTCGGGTCTTACTCGAGTGTGCCGCCGGCGTGGTCTACGACCGCGATGAGCTCTATCGCCTGGCGTACGCGGTTGAATGGCAGCACCGGTTCACGGTTGATCGCAGTTTTGCGGTCTCGGGTCACGCCGTGCACCCGGCGTTTCCCCAGGCCGACTTTGCCGCGCTGGTTGTGAAGGATGCGCTGGTTGACCAGTTTCGCGAGCGCGGCGGTGTGCGCCCGTCGGTCGACACCAGGAACCCGGCGGTGCGCGTACATCTGTATCTTACCGAGAGCAAGGCATTGATATATTTTGATCTCTCGGGCGAGAGCCTTCATATGCGGGGGTATCGGCGATCGCGAACCGAAGCGCCGCTGCGGGAGAATACCGCCGCGGCAGTGCTCGTGCGTGCCGGGTGGGCCGCGGCCGTCGCCGAGTGGCGCGAGGGGCGCGCACCCGCGCCGATCTTGGCTGATCCTCTGTGCGGTTCGGGGACGCTTGCGATAGAGGCGGCGATGATGGCCACCGACACGGCCCCGGGACTCCGGCGTGCCGGTTTCGGGTTTGAGCGCATGCGGGACTACAATGAGGAACTCTGGATCCCGCTGCGAGCTGCTGCCGAACAGCGCGCGCGCGCCGGACGCGAGCTCTGGGCTGCCTCGGGTGGCCGAATCTGGGCGTCGGACCGTGCCGCGCAGGCGATAACCGCCGCGCGCGAGAATGCAGCCCGCGCCGAGATGAGCGAGCTGATTACGTTCGGCACAAGCGAGTTCTCGCGTCTTTCCCGCGGCGCGGTGTTGGGCTCCTGGAACAAGGTGTACGGCAGCTCGGACGCGTTTCCGGGTTTCGTGGTGACGAACCCGCCGTACGGTGTGCGGCTGAGTGAGCGCCCGGCGGCTGAGGCGGTGCACCCCGAGCTCGGCGCGTGGCTCGCGCGTACGCTGTCCGGCACGCAGGCGGCGGTGCTTGCCGAGTCAAAGGAGCAGGCTCGCACGATCGGTTTGCGCGCCGAGAAGGTCTACACTTTGTACAATGGGAACCTCAAGGTCGTTCTGGCACTGCTGAGCCTTAATGAGGCCAACGTGTACAGGCCCCCATCACCCTCCCCGGGCGCAAGAGCGGCTGCCGTGCAGATGCAGCACGGCGGCGATGCAACGCAAGGTGTGGCGATGGTGGTGCAGCGCCTCAAGAAGAACGAGCGCGGACTTCGGAAGTACCTGAAGCGCGAGCGGGTGAGCTGTTACCGGCTGTACGATGCGGACATTCCGCAGTACGCGGCGGCCGTGGACGTGTACAACGCACTAGACCAACGGCGGTTCGCGGTGGTCCAGGAGTATGCGCCGCCGGCAACGGTGGACCCCGTTGCGGCCGAGAAACGCTTCGCTGAACTTACCACGGGTGTTCGGGAATTCCTGGGGCTTAGTTCGGCTGCCGTCTACACTAAGCAGCGCCGCCGCCGCCGCGGCGGGCAGCAGTATGACCCCCGCCGCGGCCTGCAGCGTACCTGCCCGGGGGACGCTTACCCACAGCGCACCGGCGGGAAGCGTACCGGGACGGCGGACAACCAGCGTTGGGTTGTCGTTGAGGAGAACGGGCTACTGTTCGAGGTGAACTTGCTCGACTACATCGACACCGGCTTGTTCTTCGACCACCGCATCCTGCGGCGTTGGGTGCGTGAGCGTAGCAATGGGGCACGGGTGCTCAATCTGTTTGCCTACACCTGCAGCTTCTCGGTTTACGCCGCCGCAGGCGGGGCCTGCGAGACGGTGTCGGTGGATAGCTCGAAAACCTACCTTGAATGGGGCCGGCGGAACTTCCGTCATAACCGAATTGAGCTAAAGCGCCACCGCTTCGCGCGCGAGGACTGCCGCGATTACTTACGGCACGACCGCGGCCGCTATGACCTGATCGTCATCGATGCACCGACGTTTTCGAACAGCACCGGCCGAAACAATGAGCTTGATCTGCAGCGGGACCACGAACAGCTGATCCGCGCCGCGCTGCGGCGCCTCGCCGGCGGCGGGACAATCGTGTTCGCGAGCAATCTACGCAACTTTAGCCTGTCCGCGCCGCTGCGGGAAGACTGCGCGGTTACGGATATCTCCGACGAGACCATCCCCCCTGATTTCGCACGGCGCCGTAGGCGCCGGCACGTTTACGCAATCCGTGACGGGGCGTGACCGCCGCCGTTGAGCCGACTGCGGGCTGTTGCCGGGGCAAAGGATTACAGCTCCATGATTTCGGCGAGCTTGCGATAGATCGCGTTTAGTTGGTCGAGGCAATCGGGCGCAAGGTCATCGGAGACCTCGTCGGCGAGGGACTCAATGCTCGAGAGGCTCTCGGTTGCCGCCGAGAAGAAACCACGCTTGGGCTTGAACCAGTAACGCCCGCTTTCGTCGCTACACAACGCGAAGAAACCCAGCGTGCGCGAGCTCTTTTTCACTTGGGTCAGCTTCAAGATGCGGTTGAGCGCCTCGCACAGCACGGCGCGCTCATCCTCGGAGTTTGGAAAGAAGTTGCGGCTGCGAAGATCATTTGGGACGATGTCGTACTCAGGGTCGAAGTAGGGGGCCACACGCAGGATGGTGCCGAGTGACTCGGCCACCAGGATCTCGTACTCGCGATACACGATCTTTCCGCGCAAACGCGCCTTTGAGCTGTCGAGCTCAAATGTCTTGTGCTGCACAAGCGGCTTGAGCTGCTCCCACGGGAGGATCGCGATCTTCTTGTTCTTGCCTTTGTAGGTGGTGAGCCGAAACACCTGCTCACCGAGCGTGATTTGCCAGGTAGTATCGCGCCGCTTCTTTGCTGCTGCGCGCGCGGGTTTCTGCAGCGCCGTGAGCTCCTCGGCCAAGTGTGCCGAGATCCGCGGAAGCCACTCGCGCTCCAACGGCGAGACCGAGCGCGCGTACATCTTTGAGGTTCGCACGATCTCGCCCGCTACAATGTAAGGCGGGGTCTCGCGGAACAGCACCGATCCGGGGTGAATCTGCACGCGCTCAGCGGTGAGGCTTCGATACTCGCGTCCGCGGCGAACGCACACGAACTGAATGAGTCCGGTCGCCGCAGCGCACAAGTAATCCACATGCGAGCCGCCGGATCCGATCGGTACTCCCATCCCGCTCACGATTTCCCCGAGCTGTTCTTTGACGTTCGCGATCTCAGCCATGATACGCTCGTCGAGGTAGCGCGTTTCGCAAAACTTGGTCTTGTTGGGACTGTCGGTATAGGCCTGGAACAGTTTTAAGTACGACACAAAATCACCGAGCTCATCACGATAGCGGTGATGGGCGCGCCGAGCCGGGATTTCCTCACCTTGGGGGAGCAGGAAGGGGCTGTTGGTAGTGAGAAACGAGGTTGCAATCAGTACTTCTTCGATAACCTCGGGATAGCGGCGGATCGCCTCTACGATCATTCGCGAATGGCGCGGGAGCAGCGGAAATATCGCCATCATCTCGCCGATACTCGACAGGGTACGTTCGGGTGTCAGCGCATCTAACAGCTCGAGTGTCTCAACCGCTCCGATAATGTCGCGGCGACCGGGCGGTGAGATGAAGTCGAACGACTCGAACTCGGTTATCCCGAGCTCAGCCATGCGCAGCACCACCTCCGAGAGGTCGGTTCGATAAATCTCCTCGAGTGTGTATAGTGGTCGTTGATCAAAGCTCTCCTTCGTGTACAAGCGGTAGCAGCGCCCGGGGCGCGTGCGCCCGGCGCGGCCGCGCCGCTGATTGGCCGACGCTTTCGAAATCTGCCCCTCCACCAGCGACGAAATATAGCTGCGCGGGTTGTAGTAGTTCATTTTAGCCAAACCGGAGTCGATTACGGTTGTGATGCCGTCGATTGTGATGCTGGTCTCAGCGATATTGGTTGCTACCACCACTTTGACCTTGTCTTTAGGCGCCGGCGGAAAGACCTGGTCTTGTTCTTCTTTCGAGAGCCGCCCGTAGAGCGGCAGGATGTTCAGCATGCGGCGAACCGGCAAAGAGTACAGCGCGTTGATACAGTCCTTGATTGCGCGCTCACCCGACGAAAAGATCAAAATATCACCCGGCCCTTCGGCCGTTTGAACCTCGTGCTCAACCAACTGCGCTACTTTGTATACCAGGTCTTCGTAGCTGTCGGAGGGCGGAGGGGCGTACAGCAGCTCCACCGGGTACATGCGCGCATCGATACGGATGACCGGGCACGACCAGAAGTATTCTGAGAAGATATCAGCGTTGATGGTTGCCGACGAAACAATGACCTTGAAGTCCGGTCGCTCCTCCAAGACGCGCTTGAGCAAGCCGAGGATGAAGTCGATATTGAGGCTGCGCTCGTGCGCCTCGTCAACCATGATCACCGAGTACTGCGACAAGCGGTAGTCGGCCTTGATTTCCTGCAGCAGGATGCCGTCGGTCATGACCTTCACGCGTGTGCTGCGGTCGGTTTGATCCTCGAAGCGCATCTTGTACCCGACAAGCCCGGGAATACTGCTTTCAACCTGGCGCGCGATGTATTCCGAGACTGAGACCGCGGCGATGCGGCGCGGCTGGGTCACCCCGATCACGCCGCCGAGGCCGTAGCCGGCCTCGTGGAGAATCAGCGGGAGTTGTGTGGTTTTCCCGCTTCCGGTAGGGCTTTCAACGACGACAACCTGGTTCTCTTCGACGGCTTCGAGAATGCGGTGCTTTTGTGCGTATACCGGAAGCTCGTGTGGATTCATGCGTTGTAGTTTTGATGTGACCGGCGCTGCAGGATCAGCCGCGCCTTTTGGGTGGCTTCCGCGAGGCTCAGTTGGTCGTCACTCGTGCGCGTCTCCAGATTCTTGAGGTTCATCACGCTGCTTTCGGCTTCTATCGCTCCACAGATGATCCCGATTGGGATACCGCGCTTCTCGGCGTACGAGAACTGGGCGGCAAGCTTCTTCGCCTCGGGATAGACCTCGGCACGTATTCCGGTGCCGCGCATGTGCTCGGCTATCTCGTGGTAGCGCCCGATTAACCGTTCTTCCATGCAGAGCACAAGGACATCGACGCCCGCGCCCGCTGGCGGAAGTTTGTCGAGCTCTTCGAGCGCCGCCATTAGGCGATCGAGACCGATCGAGGATCCAACCCCCGGGATGTGCTGCTTGGTGTACAGCGAGGCGAGATCGTTGTACCGTCCGCCGGAGCACACCGAGCCGATTTCAGGCAGCTGCCTGAGAAACGTTTCGTACACAATGCCGGTGTAGTAATCGAGCCCGCGCGTGATCGAGGGGTCGAGCACGACGCGATCGGAAAGCCCCAGCTTCTCGCTCCACTCAAGGATCGTGTTCAGCCGGCGAGTTTCGTTGTCCTCTCCGCCCGCGAGCTCCGTGATCATTGCAAGCGTAGCTTCGTTGGTTGCCTGCGGCCGGATGTACGCCAACAGCTCATCGGCGGCCGTTTCGCCGATGCGGTCAGCCAGCAGCGTGCGCACCTCGTGCTCGCCGATCTTGCTGCGTTTGTCGACCGCCCGCATGATCTCGACCGAGTGCTCGGCGGCGCCGAGCTTAGCGAGAAAGCGGGTGAAGACACCGCGGTGAGCGGTGTGGAAGCCGACATCGGGAGCTTCGAGGTTCTCGAAGCAGCGCGCCATCAGGAGCAAGATCTCAAAATCCGCAGCGGCGCTATCGATCCCGACGATGTCGAAGTCACACTGCACGAACTCGCGATAGCGGCCGCGTTGAGTGTTCTCACCTCTGAAAACCTTACCCATGTGGTAGCGTTTAAACGGTAGATACAGCTCTGCGCCATGCCCGGCCATGAAGCGCGCAAACGGGACGGTGAGGTCAAAGCGCATAGCGATATCACGGCCGCCGTTGTCCTTAAAACGGTAAATCTGTTTGTCGGTATCGCCGCCTCCCTTACCGAGTAACACCTCGGTATACTCCAAGACCGGTGTGTCAATCGGCACAAAACCGTAGAGCTCGAAGGTGTGTTCAAGCACGTTCTGTATGTGCTTGCGGCTGATCTCATGCTCCGGTAGCGAATCTCGGAAGCCTTTTAGCACTCGAGGCGGAATAATCTCACTCATGACGCCCTTACTATGCCGGTATCCCCGGGTATTATGCAAGGGTAGGCACGCTGCACGCGCTGCGAGCAGAGGTGATTCGGTCTACACCGTGCTGCTTCCAGTGCAGGCGCTACTCGCAGACTGCGGTGACCGGCAACACGAGCTCACCAAGGTCTATCATCGCGTTGAACAGCGCGAGCTGCGTGTAGCGGCCGAGGCCGGCGGCGGAGATCGCCGCAGGTTCGATACAGCCCTGATCGATGAGCCGTGCCCTCCGGGTGCCGGCGAGCAGCGGGCCGGCCGGGGTTTGCCAACGAAAACCGTCGTACAAGCCGACGTTACAGATGAACGTGTCGGTCAAAAGGCCGCGGCGAACGATCAGGATATCATCGCACCTCCCGCGCCGGCGGTAGAGGCGTTCGAGCGCGCTGCGGTCGCTATACTTCAAGCGGTACTCAATGTCGCCGCCATCGACCAGGCGGAGGCTGCGGATTTTCGGCAGGCGGTACGGTGTCAGCGTGGCCTGTTCAATCTCAACGGCGGTCGGCGCCGGGGCGCTATCCACTCGATACGCTACGCGAAGCTTGGCACGCCGGCCGGCACTGTGAGCCGTATTCTGCTTCAGCGCACGCTGCAGCAGGCAGTCGGCCGCAGCTTCGGCCTCCGCAACTGCGCCGGATTCAGGGGTAATGCCTGAGAACTGCACAGCTGTCACGGTGTCGCGAACGCGAGCGCGGTGATACGCGAGGGCCTGCGGCCGGCCGTCGACAACGCAGATGGTCTCAATAAAGCGGCACATTGACCTTATCCAGCAGTTCTTGATACTCGCGCTCGATCTGACTGTAGATCGTTATCCCGCCTCCGGCCTTGAACACCGGACCGTCGGGCGTGTGTTCGATGAAGCGAATCATGACTCCGGAGTCGAGCTCGCGTCCGTCCCACAGGCCGCAGACTCCGGTGTAGTAACCGCGGGTGTACTGCTCCGCTGCGCGGATGATCTCAACCGTCTTAACCTTGGGAGCGCCGGTAATTGATCCGGCGGGCAGCAACTGCATCAGGATCTCGCCCAAACGCGACTCGAAGCCGCGGGGGAGGTCGCCCACGATCTCGGAGCTGACCTGCAGCAGCTCTTTATCGCGCATACGGATACGGTCAATATAGCGATAGCGCTGTACACGCACGCGTTCAGCTACGCGCCCGATGTCGTTGCGGATGAGGTCCACGATCGTCAGATGCTCAGCCTGTTCCTTCTCGTCGCTGAGAATGCGCTGCTCGGCACCGGGCTCCGACGCGCTGATGGTACCCTTCATCGGGTAGCTGCGGATGGTTCCGTCGCGAATCTGCACGAACTGCTCGGGAGAGAACACCAGGATCCGCCGGTCTATCAGCAGCGCGTACTTTGCCTTTACTACCTCGAACAGCTCCGGCAGTGAGTGCGACAGAGCAACAGACACCGGAAGTGTGAGGTTGGCCAAGAACGAGTTGCCGGCGCGCAGCCCGCGTTGCACGGTGTCGAACGCCGCCTGATAGCGTTCAAACGGCGGCGGCGTGCGGCTGATTCGCACCGCGTCTCTTAGCGCGCTCAGCTGCTCGGCCGGCAGCGCCGGTATCCCATCGCTAATGCGGGAAAACCGAAATCGCAGCAGTTCGGGCTCGAGCGCTGAAAGCGGTGCCACGATCGGCGCGGTGAGGTCGAAGTCGAGCACAAACAAAAACGGCACACGATCGCGCGCGAGACGGTTGATCCGTTCAACAGTTTCACCGATCAGCTGGCTGTCGGCAGGCTGTAGCGCGAGAGCTTGGGCAGAGCGGTACACGGTTTTCAAGTATATACGAAAGTTGATGAGCGGTACACTCAGTAATGCACTATGGGACCAGATCTCGCGGCTGAGAGAATTGATTGCGGCCGTGGCGTTCCTTTGCTACACTCCGAACGTGCGTTAGTGACGCAGCAGACTGTGGTACGTCAAGGATGCGACGATGGAATTAGGCGAGGGCCTGCAGATTATTGACGAGTGGAGAATCCAAGAGAACCGCTTTCGAGAAGAACAACTGGTAACGCAGGGCAGCAACTTCATGACCGGAAACGGGTATCTCGGCTACCGCGGCACCTTCGCTGAGTGGCGTGCTGCGCAGTACGTGGGATGCTTCGTGACCGACACGTACGACAAAGCCGACGATACGTGGGTGGAGCTGTGCAACGCACCCAATGGATTATTCGCCGAGTTCGTCGCCGACGGTCAGCCACTCGGGGTGTTGAACAATCCCGCCGGTGGGTATCATCGCACGCTGTGGTTTCGCTATGGGCTGCAAACGCGCAGCCTCACGGTGCGCACGCCGAGCCGGGCGCACGTGACGGTGACCGAAGAGCGGTTCGCCAGTTACGCCGCATTGCACGTTGTGCCGGCTCGCTACCGCATTGAGTCTGACCGCCCCGCGAGTATCGTGCTTACCTGGGGTATTGACGGGGAGGTCTGGGACCTAAACGGAACGCACCTGCGCAGACACAAGACGCGTGTGGAGAGTGGGGGGCGCTTGTCGGTGGTGGCGCGCACCGGCACGAGCAGGGTCATCGTGGCGGTAGCTTCCGCGCTACAAGTCGTGAACGGTGACGAGCTGCAAAACACAGCGTATCACCATACGGCTGAGACCGCCGGCGGCCGAAGTATCTATCGAAAGCTGGAGCTCACCGTTGGTCCCGAACAGCCGGTAACCATCGAACAGTACATGGTCGTCTACAGCAGCAACGATCTCGCCGACCCGCGTTCGGCGGCGGTTTCGATGCTGGAATCGGCGTGCTCAAGCGGTTACGAACGCATGTGGCGTCAACACCAAGCCGCCTGGGATGCAATCTGGAGGGACTGCGACATCACGATAGAGGGCGACCTCAAGGCGCAGGCAATACTGCGCTTCAACCTGTACCACAACATCATCGCTACTCCGGCGCATAGCGACAGGCTTCCGATTGGAGCGCGCGGGTTGTCGTGCCAGGCGTACCAGGGCGCCGCGTTCTGGGATCAGGAGATCTACAATTTGCCGATGTTCTTGTACACGCGCCCCGAAACAGCGCGGCAACTGCTGCTGTATCGCCACCGCACGCTTGGCGGCGCCCGCAAGAAAGCGCGCGAACTTGGCTACGAAGGTGCGTTCTACGCCTGGGTGAGCGGCAAGACCGGCGAGGAGATCTGCCCTTCGTACTTTTTCGTGGACGTGCTGACCGGGCGCAGAATCCGCAATCACTTCAACGACTGGCAGATCCATATTTCGCCCGACATTGCCTATGCGGTCAAACGTTACTACGAGGTAACCGGAGATTGGGAATTCGTGCGCGACTACGGTACTGAGATCCTGTGGGAGGTCGCGCGCTTTCTCTTGTCGTACGTGTTCTACAAGCCGGCCAAGGATCGCTACGAGCTGATTCGGTTGCTCGGACCGGATGAGTACCACGAGAACGTCGACAACAACTTCTTTACTGCCGTTCAGTCTCAGTACGCGCTGCGCGCAGCCGTCTGGGCGTACGACGCTATGTCGGAGTTTGAGCCGCAGCGCTGGAGCGAGCTTTCCTCCCGGCTTGGGTTTGGGTGTGAGCAGCGTGAGCGGTGTGAGGCGGTGGCTTCCAAGCTGTTCCTCCAGCCTGCTGATCCGCGGACCGGCGTAATCGAGCAGTTCGACGGGTACTTTCAACTCGAGGACACCCGGCCCAAGGTCTTAAAGCAACGGTTGCTTGACCCCGCTGAGTACTGGGGTTGGCCGAACGGTGTCGCGGTGGAGACGCAGGTCCTCAAGCAAGCCGATGTGTTGCAGACGTTCGTGCTGCACCCGTGGCAGTTTAGCGATCAAGGGGCCCGCGCCAACTACTGCTACTACGAGCCGCGTACCCAGCATGGCTCGTCGTTGAGCCCCTCGGTACACGCGGTGGTCGCAAACCGTATCGGTCGCTACGAGGAAGCCTACGAGTACTTCATGCGATCCGGAACCATCGATCTCTTGAGTACCAACCGTACGGTAAGCGGGGGAACGTTCATCGGCGGGATACATACCGCCGCCTGTGGAGCGGCCTGGCAGATCGTAGTACATGGGTTCCTGGGAATGCAGTTCTGCAACGGGATACTGCAGTTCAGGCCCCGCGTCCCGTTTTGGTGGAAGCGAGTGGCGTTTCCGCTTGTGCTGCGGCGGCTGCGGCTGTGGTGTGAGCTCGAAGAAACCGGCCGACTCATCGTTACGGCCGAGCGGGCGGGCGAGGGGGAGCTCCCGGTTCGCTGCGGCTCGCGCGAACACACGGTGAAGCCCGGCATTTCAGTGAGTTTCAGCGTGCGCGGCTGAACAGCAGGCGGTAGATCCGGTCCCGTACGAACTCGTGGATAGTGACAAACTCCAGGTGTGCAACGCGGTCTCCATGCGAGCAGCGCAGTACCCGCGCGGTCGCCTGCAGCGGCGTTCGGCCGGCGTCGGTGGAAAACCGCAGCTCAAGGTGGTCGCCCGGCTGAAAGCGGCCTTCGGGATTCACGATACTCGCGCCGCCGCCGCCGAGATCGTGAAAGCGCGTTGCCTCAGGCTCAACCTGAGTGTCGAGCGGGCGGACGCGCACCGGAAGCTTGAGGCGTCTGCGAAAATGGCGGCGTTGTTGCGTCCGAGTGAGCGCCTCGCTGTGCCGCAGATCCAAGACCGCCCCGTCGACCCCCCGAACCATGGTGTTGATACGGAACACACCGGCTGCGCTATGGTAGTACACCGCCACGCTGCCCGCGGTGGGGAAGTGCTGCTGGTCACTCTTTACCTCGACGCGAAAGCCGTGCGCTTCCTGACTGAGCACCTGCGCCCGCACAGGCGGCGTGCGGCGTTCACGCACAATGAATACGGTGGTGCCGGGGCGTAACTGCGTTGAGGAGTGGGGCGCCCGATCGGCGTCGCGCCTAAAACCGAGCGCGACCCGCAGCGCCGAGATCGCATCGCTGTTGGCGTTACCCGCTTCCAGGGCGCGCCGCGCGCACCCGGTAAACGTGACCTCGTCTTCGATGAGACGGTGTTTCTGCCAGGGTTCCGGCAAGTACTGGGACAAGACCTCGAGCAGGTCTATCTGCGACGGAATGAGACGAAGACGATCGAGGTGCTCTTGAAACACTCTTTGGGCCGCCTTCAGGCGCGCGGCGCGCCTACGCCGCTGCTGGATGAACACGTAGATCATGCTTCCCCCAATGATTACGGCGAAAAACGAGATCACCGCGATTACTTCGAGCGGTGAGCGCTGGTACGCGGCGGCTATGCCGCGGTAGAACTCGCGCGCCGCCGGACTCACTGGCACGATCATGGCCCCGGTTGCGGTGCCGCCCCACCGTCGAGGTTCGCTTGCCGACCTGCCGCGGTGTTGGGGCTCTGTTGCCCCGCGTGGTCGCGCACTCCCGTACGATCGCCGACCAACAGCGCGCGCGTGCGCGGGAGCGCCTGCGGATAGTGCTGTTGCAGGTATTCCACGAGGCGCTCGCGAACCTCGCAGCGCAGGTCCCAGAGCGTAGGCGCGTCGGCAGCGCTCATCAGCGCGCGCAGCTCGAGTGTATGCGCGTCGGAGTTGGTAACCTGTAAGCCGCAGACTCTTCCGTCCCAGTTCGGGCAGCGCTCCAAAATCTTGCGCAAGTTCGAACGGAGCTCAGCTACCGGTACGGTGTAGTCGGTGTAGAGAAACACCGAGCCGAGCAGGTCGGCCGAGACGCGGGTCCAGTTTTGAAACGGTTTCTCGATGAAGTATGAGACCGGCAGTACCAGGCGCCGCAGGTCCCAGATACGTACTACTACGTAGGTGAGCGTGATCTCCTCGATGCGTCCCCATTCGCCCTCCACAATGACTACGTCGTCTAATCGAATGGGTTGCGCAAACGCCACCTGCAAGCCCGCCAACACCATGCCGATACTGCGCTGAGCAGCGAACCCGATGATAATGCCGAGCACTCCGGCCGAGGCGAGCAGCGCTGTACCTATGCGCCGAACCGGTTCGAGGCTCAGCATGACCGCGCCGACGGCGAGCACCAGCACGGCCGCCGATACGATTCGCCGAACGAGGGTGATCTGCGTGTGCACCTGCCGGGCCTTGAGGTTATCGGCGACGTCGACACGAAAACGCTCGAGCGCCACCGTCTCTCCGACCGACACGGCCCGCAGCGCGAGCCACGTCGCGGTGCCGACGAACGCAATCTGCAGTATGTCGCGCAGTGTGCCGCTGAGCGGGGGCGGCAGTCCGGTGCGCTCCACGATCATCAACACGAACAGCACGGGCAGCAACAGGCGAAGCGGCGCCCGCAGCGCGCTGACGCGCTCAGATAGCTGTGAGTATTTTGAAACCGAAGCGAGCGCCCGTGCCGCCTTGCCGACGACGAAGGCCGCTACCAGCCCCAGCACTATCGCCGAACCGATCAGCGCTAGATCTGAGCTGAACTCAAGCGCCGTGATTCGTAGGACTGGTAACGCGAAGGGTTCCTCCATTACACTTATAGTATATACTGCCGATAGTGAAATCAAAAGGCAGTAATGTAGCTGTATGACCTATGACGGATACGCTCTGGGCGGGGCAAGCTCTAAGGACGCCGACGATGCCCGCTCGGGCGCAAGCTCACAGTCACTCAAACGTGCGCCCTTCTCGTTTCACTCGGGTGCATCCTGGATGACACTCGACGGAACGATATACATCGTGCCCGGCTTTCACGAGGAGTGGATCCGCAAGCACCAAGATATCGTCGGGCCGTACCGTACGGTAGCCGAAGTCATTGAAAACCTGCGCTGGCTCTCTATTGTGGTGTACAGCAATGGATATCTCGAGGTCTGCATCAACGATCAGTACGATAGCGAAGTACGGCAGGTGTTGTGGCAGTATCTTTCGCACAATCGCGGTCGCTGGCGAGAGGTAATGATTATGCCGTTCCACTCGCAGGGGTTCATTCAGTTCGGCGCCGGCGACGTTCGCGATGCGACCGAGTTCACTATCGCGATGAACCGGGTGCCGGGATGGAACTCGTAGTTCCGTTCTTTACAGAGCTTCTATTCGAGCCGCCCAAACAACGTCCGGAATTGAATACGAACAAAAGTTTTTTTCGATTTGACGTACGTTACATGAACGTTTACAATTGAAATTGCGGTTTTGACAGCCGTAGCAAAATCGTCTCATGAATAGCAGCGCGTCACGCTACATCGACGCTATCCGCCGGTGTGGTTTACCAAGGGGAAAGCGCATGTACGACATCACTATTATCGGAGCAGGAATCGCCGGGTGCTACATCGCGCGTGAGCTCGCGCGATACAAACTCAGTATCGCCTTACTCGACAGGGAGAACGACGTTTCCGACGGACAGACCAAGGCGAACAGCGCAATTATCCACGCCGGGTACGACGCTCATGTCGACACCCTGATGGGTAAACTGAACGCTCGCGGCAACCCTATGTTCGACAGAGTCTGCGAAGAGCTCGATGTACCGCTGCAGCGAACGGGTTCGCTGGTGCTCGCGTTCGACGACGAGCAGTTGCCGATCTTGCGCGAGTTGTACGAAAACGGCTCGGCGCTTGACATCCCCGGTCTTGAGATCCTATCGCCGAGTGAGACTAAGCGCATTGAGCCTAACGTGGTCGACAGCATAAAAGGGTCGCTGTATGCGGAAACCGCCGGCATTATCGGCCCGTGGGAACTGGCAATCGCGCTAACCGAGAACGCCATCGACAACGGTGCGGACCTCAAGCTCAATCACGAAGTTACCGCTATAGAGAAGCTCGATGAAGGCTTCGTCATCCGGACCTGCGGCGGCGATGTGGAGTCGCGCTATGTGATCAACGCGGCCGGTCTGTACGCCGACGTGATCAACGACATGGTCGCTGAGCCGTTTTTCGAGATCAACCCCAAGCGCGGCCAGTATTACCTTCTCGACAAGAACGCCGGCGGGCTGGTGAACACCGTGGTGTTCCAATGCCCGACCAAGGCCGGAAAGGGTGTTTTGGTCTCTCCAACGGTGCACGGCAACGTGATCGTCGGTCCGGACGCCGAGAATCTCGAGAGTCGTGAAGACGTACGTACCACCGGCAACCGCCTGGAGTACGTGCGCGAAATGGCGGCCAAGAGCATCAAAGATATTCCGTATCACTACAACATTACGACGTTCGCCGGCATTCGCGCCGAGCCGAGCACCAAGGATTTCATTGTCGCTGAGTCCAAAAACATAAAAGGGTTTATCAACGTTGCCGGCATTAAGTCGCCGGGATTATCGTCTTCGCCGGCCATCGCCGAGGATGTCGTCGAGATCGTGCGAGAGATCGCGGGCGGACTCGAGGAGAAGCCCGACTTCAACCCGAGGCGCCGCCCGCTGGCACGCTTCCACGAGCTCTCGGATAGCGAAAAAGCTGAATTGATCCGAGAGAACCCCCGCTTCGGGCGTATTGTCTGCCGTTGCGAAACTGTCACCGAGGGCGAGCTCATCGACGTGATACACCGCAGTTGCGGCGCCCGCACCGTTGACGGCGTCAAGCGCCGCGCGCGGCCCGGAACGGGGCGCTGCCAGGGCGGGTTCTGCAGTCCACGGGTTATCGAGATCCTGGCTCGCGAGCTCGGCGTGGATCTCTCCGACATCACGAAAGACAGCGAACGCTCCTACATCTTGACCGGGCGTACGAAAGGCGGCTCGGTGGCGGAACAGCAGGCTCGAGGAGAACAGCATGCAACATTATGAGGTAGTAGTGCTCGGCTCCGGGCCGGCGGGGTTGGGCGCTGCGGTCGAGGCCCACAAGAACGGGGCGCGCAGGATTCTTGTGCTGGAACGCGATCGCGAGCTCGGTGGAATACTGCAGCAATGCATCCATAACGGTTTCGGTCTGCACTTCTTCTCTGAGGATCTGACCGGTCCCGAGTATGCCGAGCGCTTTATCGACGAAATGAAGGAACTGGGTATAGAGTTCAAGCTCAACACCATGGTGCTCGAGCTCACCGCCGAGAAAGTGGTCAAGGCGATCAACACTGTTGAAGGGTTCCTTGAGATCCAGGCGCACGCGGTAGTTCTTGCGATGGGATGCCGTGAGCGCACGCGTGGTGCGATCGCAATCCCCGGCTCGCGGCCGGCCGGAGTGTTCGGTGCGGGAACCGCGCAGCGGTTCATCAACATGGAAGGCTACATGGT
>PWQX01000215.1 GCA_003556605.1 Spirochaetaceae bacterium | reverse complement strand
CTCTTGCGCAGATTGCGGACCTCAAGGCGGGCATCCGGCATCGGTTAGCTCCTGCGGGCATACGGTGTAATCGAATCGCGCTACGCGACCGCTTCGCTGTAATCCTACGCGAACCGCCCCCGATCATGTAGCCGAGGCCGTACGGTCCCGGGTCGTCTTCGAGCTGTTCCTCAGCGGTGGGAATCACGCGTTTCAGCCGTTGACTCAGCAGCGTGTAGCGTTCCGCTCTTAACCTTCATGCGCGTACACCAGGGTGCCACAAAGGTAGTCATTTACTCTTTGACAAGAGTTGAAAGGCATGCTACGCGCGATCGGCCCTCTCGTCAAGCGAAATCTCGGTACCGCGAATTGCTCTCTTAGTCGCGCGGATTCAGGCAGACGTGAACCAATCTCACGGCCCCAGATCGCTGAAGGGAAAAACGAGTTAATAGGGAATTTGCGCCCAGCCGCAAAACATGGTACCATCATAAAGCGTCCCAAAGTCGCATGTCTTCAGGAAGACGCTACCACTGGTGGTATTCTCCCGAGGCACCGCAACATGCTATGGTCCGTGCGGCCGACCGGTTATGCGGAAGATGGGTATCCAACACTCATTGCGGTGCAAGGCTGGTCTCGTGGCTCGCCGAAACGAAAGGAGCGGTGATGATTCGATTCACAGATGTCACCAAACGGTATCCCGCAATGACACGACCGGCGGTGGACGGGCTCAGTCTCGAGGTCAACGAAGGTGAGACCTGCGTTTTTGTCGGCCCATCGGGGTGCGGCAAGACAACCACCCTGAAGATGATCAACCGTATTTTTGAACCGACCTCAGGCGAGATCTCCCTCAACGGAGAGAATATCATCTCACAAGATGCCGACCGCCTGCGCCAAGGGATCGGCTACGTCATCCAAAAAACGGGCCTATTCCCGCACTACACGGTGTTTGAGAACGTCGCAACCGTCCCGCGCCTGCTTGGTTGGGATGAAGAGCGCATTACTGCCAGGGTTCGCGAGCTGTTGCAGCTGGTGGGCCTCGACCCTGATGAGAATGTCCCCAAGTACCCGCGAGAGCTTTCCGGTGGACAGGGACAGCGCGTTGGGGTTGCACGCGCCATGGCCGCCGACCCGCCGGTCATGCTGATGGACGAGCCTTTCGGCGCCGTAGATCCAGTGACCCGCACGCAGTTGCAGAACGAGTTCCTGACCCTGCAGCAGAGACTCCGCAAGACTATCTGCTTCGTAACTCACGATATCGACGAAGCTATCAAAATGGGTGACCGCATCGCCATCATGAACGACGGAAGGCTGGTTCAGTACGATACTCCCGAGAACCTGTTGCTGGCTCCCGCCGACGATTTTGTGGCCGAGTTTATCGGCAGTGATCGCGCCCTGAAGGTCTTGAGCCTGTTACCCGTCCCTAAGGTGCTGAGAAGACAGTTCCGCGTGGTAAAAGACTCGGCCGAACTGGAGGCGGTCAGAGCCTCGTTTGACGCTTCCAATCGCAATCGCCTGGTGGTCGAAGACCGGTACTCGGGTGCTCTCGGATACGTAACCCGCAGCGATGCCGAAAAGGCTACCAGCGCCCGTGGTTGGAACCGCTTCATCAGACCGTTCCCGGTAACACTGCCGCCGGAAGCGACGCTCCGCGACGCGCTGGCGGTAATGCTGCAGCACGACGTGGGAGCGGTTCCAGTGATGGACGGCTCGCGCCGGTTTCTGGGCATGGTCGACCTCGAGGATATTCGCTCCTACGTTGGCGAAGCCTACCAGGAAAGTGAGCCGGACCCGGCAGAAGAGGAACCCTCATGAGATCGCTGCGCTACTTCGTCAACAACATCGACCGGATACTCGGATACACGGCACAGCACGCAGTACTGATTGTCATCGCAATTCTGATTGCGGTTACGGTCTGGGTCGGCGTCGGGATCCTCGTACGCAACAACCGGCACATGGCGCGTGGGGTACTGGGGGTCGCCAGCCTAATCATGTCGGTGCCGAGTGTCGCGCTCTATGGAATCCTGGTGTCGATTCCAGGGTTGGGTTTGAGCCGGCAGAGTGCGGTTGTAGGACTGGTGCTATATGCCATGCTACCGATCATCCGCAACGTTTACGTCGCGCTCAACGAAGTAGACCCCGCGGTCATGGAGGCGGCCAAAGGGATGGGAATGCCGGCACGCCGGATTCTCTTTCGCGTGCAGTTGCCGCTGGCTACACCGGTGATTCTGGCGGGGGTACGCGTCTCGGTTGTGATGATGGTGGGGATTGCAACGCTGGCGGTGTTTATCGGTGAGCGCAACCTCGGGGTACTGATTCAGCAGGGTCTGGTGCGAACGCGCCCCGACATGATCATCGTCGGCGCCGTTATTGTATCGGCGTTTGCCGTGGGAATCGACTACCTGTTCAACAAGCTGGAACGGCTACTCGTATCGCCGGGCATTCGGGGTGAAGCGGCATGAACTGGGAGCAACTCACCGATGTGGTACACCAGGAAGGGCGGCAACTGGTTGTTCAACACTTGGAGCTGGTGGGCATCTCGCTGTTTATTGCAATCGCGATTGCCCTGCCGGTCGGCATTCTGATCACGCGGCCGCCGTTTAACCGGTGGGCGCCCCAGACACTCGCGTTCCTGAACACCGCACAGGGGGTCCCCAGCCTGGCTGTGGTGGCGATCTTTCTGCCGATCATGGGTATCGGCCGTATTCCGAGCCTGTTCGCGCTGACTGTTTACGCGCTGCTTCCCATCGCGCGCAACACTATCGCCGGTATCGAGGGAGTGGACCCGGACGTCATGGAGGCCGCACGCGGCATGGGCATGTCGCCGCGGCGGGTACTGGCACGCATCGAGTTGCCGCTGGCACTGCCGGTCGTTATCGCCGGGATTCAGACATCGGCGGTGTTGACCGTCGGTACCGCGACGCTGGCGCACCTGATCGCCGGCGGCGGGCTTGGACGCCTTATCTTTTCAGGCATTTCGATGCATCGACCCGAGTATATCATCGCGGGATCGCTGATGACGGCAGCGCTCGCGATTTTGATTGACCAGGCCGTCGGCCTGATTCATCGCTGGATATCAGCTCGGTATTCGGGGTGAAGCACTAAAGGCACCATGGAGGACTAGTATGAAAACGCTTATTCGCCTGACAGCGCTTACGGCGCTCCTGCTTCTGACGGTATTTCCGGCTCTCGCCGGCGGTGCCGCAGAGGTAACCCGCGAAGGACCGACCATCAGCATAGCCTCGAAAGCGTGGACCGAGCAGCTGATCCTCGGAAATATGCTGCTTGAGATCCTGCGCTCCGAGGGTTACCCCGTCGAAGACCGCACCGGCCTCGGCGAATCGGATGTGATTCGACCGGCCCTGCACGCCGGCCAGGTGGACATATACTGGGAATACACAGGAACTACACTGTTGACCCTGATGGAACACGACCCGGTCGGAGACCCTGATGAAGCGTTCAATCTGGTAAAGGAGTGGGACGAACAGAACAACAACGTGACCTGGCTCGATTACGCTCCGGCAAACAACACCTA
The DNA here is from genome assembly GCA_003556605.1 of Spirochaetaceae bacterium. GTDB lineage: Bacteria > Spirochaetota > Spirochaetia > DSM-27196 > SLAA01 > B1Sed10-166. Next base: position 7,520 of record PWQX01000215.1, on the reverse strand, counting down.
CACAATCATGATGCAGGAGGATGAAGCCGAGGAGTTGGGACTCGAGACAATCTCGGACCTTGCCGCCTACATTCGCGAAAACCCCGAGGAAATCTCTTTCGGAACCAACGACGAGTTCTACGAACGCCAGGACGGCATCCGCGGGCTCGAGGAGCTGTACGACTTCGAGTTCGATCCCGACGGCGTGCGCTTCATGACCACCGGTTTGACATACGGCGCGCTGCGCGAGGGCCAGGTGGACGCAGCGGTTGGCTTCGGTACCGATGGTCGGATCCCGGCGTTCGGATTTATCAACCTGGAGGACGACAAGCAGTACTTCCCGGTCTACAACCCAGCCCCGGTGGTACGCGTAGAGATCGTAGAAGCGTACCCCGAACTGCCCGATCTGATCGGCCAGATCGCGGCCCTGCTCGACGGCGACACTCTCGCCGAGCTCAATCGGCGCGTCGACATCGACGAGGTAGAACCCGAAGATGTGGCGGTTGCCTTTCTGCGCGAGAACGATCTGATCGACTGAGCAAACCGCGAATCACTACCGGCAGCACGGGCCGCGCCGACAAGCCGCCCGTGTTGCTGGGTTCTGTGCACCAGCCGATACCGATTTGCCGGTTGGCAGTTCACCAATCCTGCGGATGACCCGGTTCGACCAGCGAAACCGCCGCCGCGTTCGCGGCAACCTGCGCCGGGTTCTTGCACCCCGGGATGGCACAGCTGACCGCCGGGTGCTTCAGGCACCACGCAAGCGCCCATGCAGCCATGTCGATGCCGGCGGGAACCTCGTTCCGCGCAATCTGCTCGACCTCGCGCAGCGCGGTCTGCACCCTGCCGCGTTCCTTTTGACTGCGCACGTCGTCCGCGGCAAAATCGGCGCCGGGCTTGTACTTGCCGCTGAGAAGGCCGCTCGCGAGAGGCACACGTGCCAGCACGCCGAGATCCCGCTCTTGGCACAATACAAAGGCCCCGTCTTCCGGCTCACGATCCAGCCGATTGTAGACCACCTGAATGGCGGAGGCGCCGACGCGGGTCGCCGACCGAACCTGGTGAATGCTGATTTCGTTGCTGATTGAGATGCCGAGGTGCCGAATCTTGCCGGCCTCACGCTGTTTCTGCAGCATGCTCCACAGCTCGTCGTTATCGAATACCTCGTCGGTGCCGGAGTGAAACTGGTAGAGGTCGATGTAATCGGTCTGCAGCGCCCGCAGCGAATCTTCGAGCTGTGTGCGCACATCGTCGGCCGACCATAACTGCGTGCGTTTAAAGCGGTCGATATAATGGTGACCGAACTTAGTGGCGAGGACCCAGTCGCCGCGATCACGCTTGACCGCCTGCCCCACGAATCGTTCGGATAAGTGATCACCATAGCATTCCGCGGTGTCGATCAAGTTGATGCTGTTGGCCCGAGCCTCGTCTATGACCGCGTCTACTTCCGCCTGCGTGTAGTCGTGTCCCCACTCGCCGCCGAACTGCCAAGCACCTACGCCGACGACGCTCACGCTCATTCCCGTTCGGCCCAATCTTCGGTATCGCATGGCTTACCTCCGCGACAGAGTGTAACGAAAACGATGCACGCTGTCAGGAACCGCGGTGCGGTCTGTGGGCAACGCAAAGAACAGTGTACGTATCTGATACACCCCATAATTTCGGCGGCGGTTGCGCAGGCAACCGCTCCGCGGCCTATCGCCTCTGCCGAAGTGCATACTTCAGTGCGTACGTGAGTAGCGGCAAAGAATGCATGCCTTTCGCAGCGGTCTACGACGGAGTGTTGGAGCCGATCCGGCTCGTTACGCTGTCCTTAGCGATACGCCGCGATAATTGCCTCGGCTGCACGCTCAACCTCCGCGTCAGTGGTGAACTTCCCGGTTGAGAAGCGCAGCGTACCCATAGCCCAGTCTTCGGGAACGCCGAGCGCTTTGATGACCGGAGATACGGAGACTGTGCCGGAGTGACACGCCGAACCGGCCGAGGCGGCGACCGTATCGTAAACAGCTGAGAGGAGCGCGGCAGCGTTGGTGTTGCGAAAGCACAGGCTGAGCGTGTTCGGAAGGCGTAGCTCCGGATGCCCGTTGAGCCGTACCTCGGCCCCCGCTGCGAGGCGCTCGTGTAATAAGTCACGGGTGCGGCGCATCACGCGCGCGTTGGTATCGAGGTCGCGCGCGGCCACGGCACACGCGGCGCCGAGGCCCACGATCTCGAGCACGTTCTCGCTGCCGGGACGGCGGCCGCCCTCCTGCCCCCCGCCGTGCATGATATGTTCAAGTACGAGGTCCGAGCGCACATACAACGCGCCTACACCCTTGGGAGCGTAGAGCTTGTGCCCGGCTATTGCCAGCATGTCTACCCCAAGTTCCGCCACGTTTACCGGAATCTTGCCGGGTGTTTGAGCCGCGTCAGTGTGCACCAGCACGCCGTGCGCGTGGGCCACCGCGCTTATCTCGCCGACCGGCTGGATGGTGCCGATCTCGTTGTTGGCGTGCATGACCGTGACGAGGATCGTAGTGGGACGTAGCGCGGCCTTAACGTCCTCCACCCGTACAAGCCCGTACGCGTCTACCGGAAGGAGCGTCACTTCAAAGCCTTCGCGCTCGAGCGCCGCACACGTATTGAGCACCGCCGGGTGCTCAATCGCGGAAGTGATGACGTGGTTGCCGCGTGGCTTACGTGCGCGGGCGGCTCCCACGATTGCGTAGTTGTTCGACTCGGTTCCGCCGCTTGTGAACACCACCTCCTTCGGTTGGGCGCCGATCAGCTCGGCAACAGCCCGCCGCGCGGCAGCCACCGCCCGCTTAGGATTGTCGCCGAACGCGTGTGAGCTCGACGGATTTCCGAAGTGGTCTTCGAGATACGGCCGCATGGCCTCAATTACCTCGAGGTCATGCGGCGTGGTGGCATTGTAATCAAGGTAGATCATAGCGCCCTCCATTCTATTGCACCTTACCTAATTCCGACATGCGCTCTTGCAGCAGTTCCTCGGGACCTCCGCGCAGATGCCCGCACCGCCCTGGAGAAGTATCTGCAGACGCTTGCTCACGCTAATGAGCATAATATGAGCAGTGCTATACTTCAAACGTAAACGCATGCGGCACCGGCTTTGAGTGATCGTGCAATCTTTCAACCCTGCTTGACCTGCCGTGTCTGCCGTGTTGTACTACCTGCATGAGCGGCGGCAAAGAGTATACCTTTCTCGCTCCGGGATACGACGCGCTCTTTGAACCGCTTCTGAAGCGGATGCGTGAAACCATAGTCGATATGATCCCACCGCAGTCGCGGGTGCTGGAAGTTGCGTGCGGTACCGGAGCGCAAGCGGTGCGGCTGCGGCGGATCGACAGTGAGTACACCGGCGTCGACCTCTCGGCTGATATGCTGAGCCGGGCGCGAAGGAAGAACGTCAACTGTCACGCAGCTGACGGCAGCGATCTGCCGTATAATGGCGGGGAGTTTGATGCGGCGACCATCTCCTTAGCGCTGCACGAGATGGATCCGGAGATGCGTAATTCGGTCATGCGCGAGCTTACACGCGTGCTTCGCCCCGGCGGTCTCCTTATCGTCGCCGACTACACCTTCCCGGCGCCCGGCACGCGCTTCGGCGCGCTGTTCAAGGCCGGCATCCACCTCATCGAACGCATCGCCGGCGGGTCGCACTACCGCAATTATCGTCACTTCATGGCCACAGGAGGGCTGCGCAGTTATCTCGGGCGCTTTGAGACGCCGATACTCGACGAAGAACCCTTCTTTCGCGGCAACATCGCGGTGGTTAAGCTGCGTCGGCCGTAGACCCCCGTCGCTGTGTCTTGCACCGGCGGCTCGTCGTCGAGCGCGACCGCAAGCGTACCGCTTGCGGCGTGTGGCGCCAATCACCCATACTGGGCTTAGAGGAAACGCTATGAACGACGCAACGGTCATTATCGACGCAATCGAATCCGGTATCGCTCGGCTGGAAACGACCGATGGACGGCACTTCACGCTTTCGACGGCGTATCTACCTGAAGACATCGCTGAGGGTGACGCCCTCACTGCCGGCATTTCTCGAGACACGATGAGCAGCACGGTTGTGTTCACAAAGGCGCCTGAGGCCCGTGCCGACCGCCGCCGTGCCGTCCGCGCGAAACTAGACCGGCTGCGCGGCCGTGGGGCTTGTTGATGGCGACGGACAGTGCACCGCTGCAACAGTGCCGGCTAAGAGCGGTAAGCATATGAAACGCTCGGCTGCGGCGATTGTGTGGTTGCTCTGTGCTGTACTGATTGCAGTACCGGTGGCGCTCGCCGGCACCCTAGAACTGCAGTTCATCGACGTAGGCCAAGGCGACGCGATCCTGCTGCAGACCTCTGAGGCGGCGGTGCTTGTCGATGCCGGCGAGCAGGAGCAGGCGGCCGAGTACCTCGAGAAGCGCGGGATTGCCCGGATTGACCTCGCAATCGCCACACACGCACACGCCGATCATATCGGCGGGTTCCCCGCTGTGTTCGACACTATTCAGGTGAACGAGCTGTGGTACAACGGTCAGGAACACACTACCCTCACCTTCGAGCATTTCGTGGACACGCTGCTCGAGTCCGGGGCGCAGTACCACGAACCTATCGCCGGCGAAACCCGCAGCTTCGGAGAGCTCACCGTAGAAGTGCTGCACCCCCAACGCAGCGCCGCCGATTACACGGGGGACCTGCACGACCAGGTGATCGTCCTGCGCGCGCGTTACGGCGAGTTTTCGGTGCTGCTGACCTCCGATGCCGAGGCTGATCTGGAGCGCGGATTGCTCGACCGCTACAGCGCCCTAGAGGCTACCGTCTTGAAGCTCGGCCATCACGGCTCAAACACCTCCTCGTCGGCGGAGTTCTTAGCAGCGGTTTCCCCGGCGATTGTGGTGTACCAAGCCGGCGCCGATAACCCCTACGGACACCCCCACAGCGAGGCGATTGATCGAGTCCGGACGATTACGGAAGCGGAGGTGTTCGGCACCGACCGGCACGGGACTATCGTGATTACCACCGATGGACACGACTACACGGTGAGAACAACCCCCCGGTGAGAATGACTGCCCGCTGAGAATGATAATCGCACCCCAGCGCTGATTCCGGCAGAGTTGTTCACCCGCCCTTGCGCCGGAAGGCTGGGGCGCCTATGCTGTGACGGTGTTATGGTTCTCTCGACGGGTCGCCATTAGCGACGCGCTTTGGAAGCTCGTGCTCAAAGCGCACCCAATTCTCACGGAGCTCTCGGCGGCGGAACAGGCCCAACTGCGAACGCTCGCCGAGGAGTTTCTCGGTTCGATGCAGTTTCGCTGGGGCAGCGGGGTTGAGCGCAACGAGAAAACCCGCGCTGCAGTTGCCGTGCTTGCGTGCTTACCGATTCTGAACCTGGGCCTGCGCTGGTATCGCCGCTGGCGTACGGTGCTGCTGGTGGAGCACGACTACGATACAGATTTCTTTGAGGTCGACGAGGCCGGGGTGGTCCACGAGGGTGTTGATCTGGCTTCCGGCGAGTTCGGCACACTTGGTTCGGTTGTACTCTCACTCGCCGACGTGGCGCAATCGGGCAAAGGCAGCGGATTCAACGTCGTTGTTCACGAGGCGGCTCACGTGCTCGACTGTGCCGACGGCTCGTTCGACGGCGCGCCGCCGCTACACAAAGAAATGGATCGCACGCGCTGGGCCGAGGTGTTCACAGCGGCCTACGAAGACTTACAGCGCCGCGTCGCCGGCGCTCCTCGCGCGGAAACGCATCGCCGCACCGCCGCACCCAGGTACGGCTCAAAGCGCCGGCGCCGAAATATCTTTGATCCGTACGCCGCCGAGGCTCCCGAAGAGTTTTTTGCGGTGGCAAGCGAGCTGTTCTTTGAACGGCCACGCCGACTGCAAGCCGAGTATCCGGCAGTGTACCGTGAGCTCGCGCTGTTTTATCGGCAGGACAGGGTGTCGTGATGCCGGCGGCCGCAGCAGGTTTCACGGTACCGCCGCCGGCAGCTATCCGGCCTTCCTTTTTTGCTTTGTAGCTCTAATTGTGTAGTCATCGCCGAAATGTGTGCTATAATGGTTTTGCAAAAGAGGTTTCTTGAAAGGCTGCAGTAGCGCTCCGAGCCGGGCGTTTGCAGCAGGCACTTGGGCGGACCGCCGCAACGCGGCGGTTTTGCGCACCGATACACGGTGCGCCGGCAGTGTTGAAAGAAGCGATCTAAAAAATGTTGACACGCGGAGCGAGACAGCGTCGCATCCTGCACGGTCTGCCACGATTTATCTTGTTCTCGGGTATTTGTTTAGCGCTGCTTACGGCGGTAGGCTATTTCACGGGTGAGCGTGCCCGCCTTCAGTCTGCGAAAGAGACCGCAGCACACATTCTGGGCGATTCCCTCGCGCTTGTATCTACCGAGTTACTCAGCAGCAACAAACAATCCGCCGCACAAAGCTATCTTGATCGCGTGGCAGCCCATTCGTTCGTAGAATCGGCTTCGCTATACTCTCAAGACGCGCAACTGATAAGCGCAACCAGCCCGGAATTCGCAGCCTCTTGTGCGCACGTTGTCGCGAAGCTGCCGCCCAGCTCCGTGAACTCCGGTACGCTTACCCGCGATAGTGGCGGTCGCCCGGTGTACGTGAGGTCGTTAGCCTCACCGCCGCCGACGGGCGCGAGCGCGTACCCGGGCACGTGGGCTCACCGGGCCGCAGGGGCTAACGCCCACACGGGTATCCTTGTAGTTTGGCCCAGTGTCGACGCGCTTGCACTAGACAACACCGCGTACGTAGCTCGCATGGGTGCGGTCTCACTCGGGACTCTGGCGCTGCTCGCGGTCTTCGTGTTCTTGAGCGTCAGGGCGCGGGGTTCTTTCCCGCTACGGCGTGTCAGCGCGGCCGTCAGGGAGGATGATATCGACCAAGTGTACATGTTTGCGCATCAGGCACCCCGGGCTGAATTTCCGGCCCCGATAGCCTCGTGTCACACAATCATGGCGGCTGAGCAACAGTATACCGGAAGCTTGGAAGAAACCGTGGAGGAACGCACGCAGGAGCTGCGCACGTCTGCGGAACACCTGAAACTCACGCAATCGCCGCTTATACAGCAGGAGAAGCTCGCCTCGCTCGGCAAGCTGACTGCGGGGATAGCACACGAGATCAATAACCCCAGCGGCTACGTAAAGAGCAATATGGAGTCCCTGGCCTGGTATGCGCAAGCGCTCGAGCAGCGCGCACAGCTCACTGACCGCCTGGTGCAGGAGTTGAGCCCGAACCGAGACCAAGCCGCGATCGACGCGCTTACCGCACAGCTCCAGCAATTGGACAGCGAGCACGATTTGGAGTTCATCCGCGGGGACCTGCCTGAGCTGGTTGACGCTTCAATCGAAGGTATGGATCGCATCACCAACATCGTTCGCGGTTTGTGCATTTTCTGTAGAACAGAGAACGGGAGCGTGGAATCGGTAGACCTCGCCGGTAGCATACGCGCCGCGCTTGCGATCGTCCACAACGAGCTCAAATACGACTACACCGTAGAGGTTGAGCTTCAGCCTAACCTCGCCACCCGCGCCTGCCTT
>PWQX01000241.1 GCA_003556605.1 Spirochaetaceae bacterium | reverse complement strand
CGACGTACGCACCTTTTTGCTCGATGATATGCGCATCGACGAAGACGCGCTGTCGGGTCTCGATGCCCATGCCTTCGCGCAGATCGCCGCCGGGGGCGATAGGGTGAGCCTGAGGGTGTGCACTCGACTTATCCGGGAGGTGACGCGGTGAACGCGGCCATACTCGACCTCGTCGCACGCCGAAGCCCTTCTACGGTGGAGGACTATGACAGGGGTCTTCGTGAAGCTATTCAGCTCGTCGCGCTTCTTGGGCTGTGGAGAGGTAGGTTTTTTGAGCACGCAGCGTTCTACGGCGGTACAGCACTGCGGATCGTCCACGGTGTGCCGCGGTTCTCAGAAGACATCGATTTTTCCCTTTTGGAAACGGACCGGAATTTTTCCCTTCGACCATATCTCGATTCGGTGAGCCGTGAGCTTGAGGCCTTCGGCTTCACGTGCAGCGTTCAGGGGCGCGATCGCTTTACAGGTGGTGCGATCGAATCCGCCTTCGTTAAGGCGAACACGAAGAAGCACATCCTTCAAGTTGCCCCGACAGCCGGGCTTGCCGAGCGATTGCCCGCCAATCAGCTTCTGAAGGTGAAGCTTGAACTAAACACCGAGCCACCCGAGGGCTTTTCGACCGAAGCGCATGCAGTGATCGATCCCGTTCCGTTTCATGTACGCACGTACGTGTTGCCGGATCTGTTTGCCGGGAAGTTGCACAGCGTCCTCTGCAGGCGATGGAAATCCCGAGTAAAGGGGCGCGACTGGTACGACATGATCTGGTTTCTCCGGCGCGAGACGCCGCTACATCTCGCCCATCTGGAGGCCCGTTTGCGGCAGTCGGGAGACTGGACGAGAGACGAAGCGCTCGACCTCACCGCGTTTCGTCGCATGTACGAAGGAGCGGTGGCCCGGACAGATTTTTCCCGTGCGGCGCAGGACGCCCTGCCGTTCATCGCAGACTCCCGCGAGCTCGACGCCTGGGGGCAAGAGCTGTTTCTTTCTCTGAGTAAGCGTTTCCGCCCCGTGTGAGGTGTCTCGGGAATACTTGGCTCACTCCCGCTCGCCGCGGCGGCCCTCCAGGGCTTCGGCTACCCTCTCGGCCCCGCCCGCGGTGCTGGTATATGCAGAGCGCGTCCTGTTGCGCCATTGCGGCAAACAATGGCGCCGAGGTGTGCGCGATCACGAAGCGGCACGGGTTTTACGGTGTGCAGCAAAAAAACCATGTAGTCATGCAGCCCGGGCACTGGAAAGGCGCGTTGATGAGAATGAGAGTTGTGGTCTGTTTCAAAAGAGAGTATTCTGTAAGCGGTAACTCATATGGCAGATGCATTAAACGTGCCCGCTCGGCTGGCCGAGGAAATTAATGAATTAATCCGGATCGGCGACGACCCGCTCGATGAGTTCACTCAGCGGCGGTTGCTTGGCGAGCTTGAACACCTGAAAACTCGGGGTCAGTTTGATGTTCCCGAATATCAGGCGTACTCTAAGCTGTTGTTTCAAATGGGACGAACCGACGAGGCTCTCGCGGTCAATCGCGAGGGGCTTTCGCGCTTCAATAGCCTTCCCTTGTTGAGTGTTGATGCAATAGAGAAAGTCTATTTGTGGCAACAGAACCTTCGGCCGTTCGATCCGTTCTCGGAGTTTTTCGATCATTCGGACAACCCCGCCCGTGCCGCATTACGGTTGTACTTTTCGAGCGACCGTTTCCGTATCGGAAGTAACATATCGCCGGTCGTTATTGCATTCGAACGGGCGTTGGTCGGCTCTCTGCAGATACACCCCGGCAGCGGCTATATCGCCAATGTCGGCCCTTTCCGCATTGAACAGGACTTTGAAGACGCCCTTGAATTGCGCTTTGCAGTTGGTCCGCTCGTCTGTATTCCGATCTTTGAGTCCTGGGCCATGGGTAGGCTTAACGACGATGAGCGTTCCTTTACCAACGAACGCCTCGGAGCCCAAGGATTGCGGGCGGCCATGGATGCGGCCACCGAGGTTACTATGACTGATTTACGCTGCCGGCTTCGCCTTTGGCAGGTGGAAAAGAACGCATGGGTCGGGCATTCACCCGAGTTCAATCTTGCGACTTTCGGAATCTCGGCGGAATCGGCAGAACAGAGGTTTCGTGAAACTGTGGAACACGTGTCGCAGTCAGGTTCGGGGGCTACGGCCTTCGTTCGCGATGTTAAAGAGCGCATTCACGAGCGATAGCTTTGGGAACGCGTCGGGCATGGCAGTCAGATGAGCTTGGGGGAATCTACCCACATCTTCGTTCCGGTGTCACACAGCAAGAAAACCGAATATGCGTTCGGCTCTGGAGGATTGCTGAATCAGGTGAAGCATGAAGTAGGCCTTCGAACCAATGCGGAGCTAAGACGCCTTCTCGAGTGTCCAATGAGCTTTGAGGACTACGTGCAGGTGTTGGAGCAACGTGGCGTGCTCGGGCGAGATTAGATCTCGCGCCGGCTCATGACTGCACCGGCGGATGTGTACGGTACACGGTTTACGGCACAGACCACCTCACGGTCCATGAGTACTACGAGATGAAGGCTTCCGCTTTTGAGGTGGTTGATCTGCTCGAAACGGTTCCAAAATTGGCGAGATCCGGACCGCCTAAAAGGCCAAGAGGGAGAGGTCTCTCCCTCGCTCCAGCCGTGGCAGGCTCAAGCGCCGGCGCATCACCGGGTGCCGGGCGTCCGATGCAGCCCCGGCGCTTCGCTTACCGGGCCGCCGTGCTTCGGCTCACTGCCGCTCGCCGCGGCGGCCCTCCACGTCTTCCGCTACCCTT
>PWQX01000219.1 GCA_003556605.1 Spirochaetaceae bacterium | reverse complement strand
AACTTCAGTGCGATCATCACCAGACTGTACGAGTCGTTACACTGACCGGCGGCGAGCACGCGCGGAATGCCGCCGATGTCGCCGAGGTTCAGCTTGTTGTAGCGGTACTTTGCGCATCCAGCGGTGAGAATGACCGTATCGTTGGGGAGTTCTTCGGCAACTTCGGTGAAATAACTGCGGTCGCGCCGGCGGCCGTCGCATCCCCCCATCACCACGAAGCGCCGAATTGCGCCGCTCTTAACTGCGTTGACCACCTGGTCCGCGAGTGCGGTTACCTGTGCGTGCGCAAAGCCGCCTATGATGCTCCCGGACTCTATCTCGGTAGGACTGTCACATTGCTTGGCGCGCTCAATCACTGCGCTAAAATCTTTGGGGCTGCCGCCCTCGCGGTCGGGAATGTGCTGCACACCCGGATACCCGGCCATACCGGTGGTGAAGATCCGATCACGGTAGCTGTCCTGCACCGGGGTGATGCAGTTGGTAGTCATAAGGATGGCGCCGTTAAAGGCGTCAAACTCCTTGCCCTGCTTCCACCACGAGTTTCCGTAGTTCCCCACGAAATGGCGATACCTCTTGAACGCTGGGTAGTAGTTCGCCGGAAGCATTTCGCAGTGAGTATACACATCCACACCGGTTTCTTCGGTCTGCTTCAGCAGCTCGTCCATATCACGGAGGTCATGCCCCGAGATCAGGATACCGGGATTCTGCCGTACGCCGATGTTGACTTCAGTGATCTCCGGGTTGCCGTACGCACCGGTATTCGCCGCATCAAGCAGGGCCATGGTCTTCACTGCGAGGTTACCGGTCTCGAGAACCAGGCCGGTGAGTTCATCAGCGGTTATCTCATCGTCGGTTGTAGCGGCCAGCAGATTGATCAGAGCCCGGTAGATTTCCTCATCTTCCTTACCGAGGATCGCGGCGTGATCGCCGTACGCCGCAATACCGCGCAAACCATAGATGATCGTCTCGCGGAGTGAACGAACGTCCTCGTCCGCGGTTGAGAGCACGCCGACACGGTAGCCCTTGTAGGGGTACTCGGCAGGGTCGCTAGAGCTCCAGGTTGCCGCTTCGGGGGGCTTACTAGGGAGCTTTGACCCGCAGGCAGCGGCCAAGCGGTCACGCAGATCAAGCGCTTGATGAATGAGCTCCACAAAGCGATCATCGTCAAAGTTGGCATTGGTGATGGTGGCAAATAGCGCCTGGACCACGAAATGCCCGGCCTCACGCACCCACTCACCCCTGTCAGCCAAGATGCGGCAATAGAACGCTATTCCTTTTAACACGAAAGTGAGCAGGTCCTGCAAATTAGCCGTACTTGGCTCCTTCCCGCACACACCGCGCGCGGTGCACCCCTCGTTCTTCAACGCCTCCTGGCATTGCCGGCAGAACATATTCATATTTTCATCCTCCTCTAAGCACGCCGGACAGCCTCCGGCGGCGGAGTATCCGAAACGTGACACTGCAACTCTCACCGTTTACAATACTGGTGTATCAACGCAGGCGCGGTATCATATGTTACCAACTGGGCAGAGTTTTTCAAAAAGTGCTCGTGATGCGGCGGCAGTAGCCGCAAGGCTCGCCGAGTGTCCCGTGTTCTCTACCGTCGCTGCGGAACGGCTACTGTCGGTCTTGCAACGCTACCGCTACAGCCTCACCGCGCACGAAGCCGGTGCTATCGTTGCGTTCCGTGGTGACAGTTACGAACGGCTGTTGGTGTTGCTCTCGGGTGCGGTACGCACCGAGATGAGCTCCTACAGCGGAAAACAGTACACGGTTGCAGAGTACAGCGCACCCTGTTTGCTTGCCCCGGCGCTGCTGTTCGGCGCCGACAACCGGCTGCCGGTCTCCATCACTACCGTGCGGCCAAGCGAGATTTTGCGGCTGCCGCGCGAAATGGTGCCGGCCTTGTGCCGAACCGAGCAACCGTTTCTCGAGGCGTACCTCGGGGACATCTCAACCCGTGTGGGCATTCTCGCCGACAAGCTACGCTTGTCACGCTTTGCAACCCTCCGGGAACGCCTCGCCGACCACCTGCTCGACCAGTATCAGCTTCAGGGCTCACGGACGCTGCTACTACCGCACTCGCGTCGCACCCAGGCTGAAATCCTTGGAGCAACGCGACCGGCGTTGTCGCGCGTGCTGAGCGAGCTCGCCGAAGCGGGAATCATCAGCTATGACCGTGAGTTCCTGCAGATTTTGGACCCCGACGCGCTGAGCCGGATGGTCGCTGAGATTGAGTGACTCAGATGCAACAACCTAGAGCAGACCAGACAGATTGACGCTCACCGGCGTGTGCGCTATAACCACGCCATGGAAGCGAACTCTGCTCGGATCGGGATCGTAACGGTCTCAGATCGCGCAAGCCGCGGCGAGTACGAAGATCGCGGCGGGCCCACGGTGCATGCGTGGCTCCAGAAGCACCTCAGCAGCGCGTGGGAGCCGGTTCGCCGCGTGGTCCCCGACGACCGGAGGGAGATCGAAGCGTGCCTGCAAGAGCTCGCCGATCAGGTGGGTTGCTGTCTGGTGGTTACCACCGGCGGCACCGGCCCGGCGGCACGCGACGTCACCCCGGAAGCAACCGAGTCGGTCTGCGAGCGCGCGATGCCGGGATTCGGCGAGCTCATGCGCAGCGTATCGCTACAGGCAGTGCCTACCGCCATTCTCTCGCGCCAGACCGCTGGAACGCGCGGCGGCTGCCTCATTTTCAACTTGCCGGGCAACCCTGCGGCCATTGAGGACTGTTTGAAAGCAGTGTTTCCGGCGGTGCCCTACTGCATCGAGCTCATGGACGGGCCGTATCTCGACACCCACCCCGAGCTCATGAGCGCGTTTCGCCCCAAGCACGCAAAACAATTGTAGTCCGTCATTTCGCCCGCCGGGCTTCGCGCGCTGATCCCGGCGTGCGTCTCACGCCGCCGCTATCGCCCCGCAGCGCATGTGGGTGTAGAACCCTTCGGCAGTTTGAGTTATCCTTGTGGGTATACGGTCGAACAGCTGCTATTAGGCGTCTGGACGCGTACATCACGCTATGTCACGGAGAGGGGCTCCGCTATGGCCGCCGAGTCTTACGGCGATACATCGATTCTTCGTCATCTCTTGTTCGAGCGCGAGAAGGAGCTCGATGCGCTGTATCATTTGGCGGTGCTCTTTACTCAGCCCGTGCGCGCGGTTGAGCCACTGCTCACTCAGACCGCCGAGATCTTGCGTTCGGCGCTGCAGTTTCCCGAATGGGTGACCGTCGAGATCTTTGCCGAGAATTACCATGTACGCAGCGGCGCGCAGAGTACCACAGGCGAAACGTACCGCGTTGAGCGCCGCTACAGTCTTGAGAAAACCGCTGCTGTCGCGGTCGCCCACCTGACCTCAGGTGAAGCACACAACGCTGCAACGCTTATAGTTGAACGCGAGCGCCACCTCGTAGACTCTACCGCTGCGTTGCTCGCCAACGTGCTCGAACGCGAGGACATGCATCAGATCCTGCGCGAGTCGACGAAGGCGCTTCAGCACCAGGCCGCCGAGCTCGAGAACAAGAACACCGCGCTGCGCGAGGTGTTAGCGCACATTGAGTCGGAGAAGCACCAGATGCGGCAACAAGCGCGAACGTACATCGACACTTTTGTAGCGCCTTACCTTCATGACCTCAGCACGCGGCTTGAGCTCACCGAGGACGGCGGCTCGCGCCTATCACAGGTACAGGCAGCGCTACGGAACCTCTTTACCGGCGATTCTCCCAGTATACCCCCGGCATTCGGAACGCTGAGCCCCCGCGAGACTGAAATCTGCGGATTGATTCGCAACGGCTTGGCCACGAAGCAAATTGCGGCGTTTCTGCATATCACCGAGAAGACCGTTGAGCGCCACCGAAACACGATTCGAAAAAAGCTGCACATTAACGGCAGGAAGGTCAATCTGGTCTCTTACCTGCGGTCACTGGAGTAGCCTCCCAGCCTACCGTGCAAATAACATGCACTGCGCTTACACGGTTTTCACAGACTGCAAAACGTAGCAACGAGGAGTATGATGACCGCTAGACGGCATCCGCGAGACGAACCACTAAGACTTAAGACTAGACCAACACACACCGTTTCGGCGGGAGGAGTCTCATGAGCAGAAAACGGATCATTCTCAACGAACAGAACTACCTGGTACTCAAAAAACTCGTTGAAAGCTTCCAGCGCGGCGGCAAAGCGCACTTGCCCCACGTTGCGCGACTTGCAGCCGAGCTCAAGGATGCGGTCATAATGGATTCGCACACAATACCGAACAACGTTGTGACGATGCATTCGCGCGTGCGCTACCGGTATGTGGATTCCGAGACAACACACGAGGCTGTAATCGTATTTCCAGCTGAAATCAAGGAATCGTCGGCGCACGTCTCGATTCTTTCGCCGTTCGGGATGGCGTTGATCGGAGAGCGAGAGGGCAGCGAAGTTGAGTACGTTGCGCCGGGCGGGACGTATCGAGTCGTGATAGAACGGGTAGAACACGTGCAAACGGTCTAGACTGCTGTAAGGGGGAGACGTCCATGCGGGCAGAACTCCGCGAGGGCGCGGAGCGGCAAATACTCAAGCGAGTGCGTCCGGTTCTGCAGAGCCTGAACACCGAGGTGAGCCGTGCCGGCGGCACCATGGAAGCAGCGCTCGAGCAGCTTTTTGCCGCATTCTCTCACTATCCGTCCATACTTGATCAGCATACGTTGGAAAGCCAAGTACATTCGCTTGAAAGCCTGATCGAGACGTTGTACCGAGACGCGTGTAATCACACCGTTCTGTTGCCGACCAAGGTGATTGTCGGCCGAGCCTTCATGGCCGCCAAGTTAAACTACCTCGGCTTCCTCCGCAGACTGTGTGACCACTATCAGCAGCTCGGTCCATTCAAAGACGATCTGCAGAAGAGCTGGGAGTGTACGATCTTCTCGCTCTTGATCGAGGACGTATACCAGGCGATCCTCGAACGCAAGGACTACTATACGCGACCGGTCCGCCGCGCAGCGGCAATAGATCTTATTCACTTCTGGGAACACCGCTTTGACCGTAATGTTTCCGATTACGCCCCCGCGCTGGTCGACCTTTGGCGTGTACGCAAGCGCGTCGCCCCGGTGTTCGGCACCATGCTCGGCACCATGGAGCTCTTGAAGATCTCAGCGCTTCTCACAGATCCCTGGTATCGCTTCTTATCAGCGCACGGCGAAAACCAAGAAACGGTGCAGGCGCTCGAGGAGTTCATCTTCGGTCTCACCCACGAAAGCATTGTAGAAGTCCGCCGAGTGATGCGTCGCCGGCACGAATCAGTGATAGACCGTGAGACCCTGCAACACATCCTCGGCGAAGCTGAACGCCCCGACGATGTCGGCGCTATCGATCCTCGCGAGATGTACCGCTTCTACCTCCGGCGCTCACGGCAAGCCGCTTGCCGCGTTCCCGCCGGTGTTCCCGGCCCACGGCGCACACTCGAAGAGATGCTGCTTGCTTTTGTGATAGAAGAAAAGAACCCGTGACTCCGAATTTCGAATGACTGCATCGCGACACTGACCGCGTCATATCACCTCCAGTTTTTGCTTGACGGCTTTCAAATATTCTTATATATTTATCATAATATATAGTAAAGGAGTATTCCGTATGAAAAGAATCGTATCCATTGCCGCCGTCAGTTTCGCGGCGGGTATCTTGTTGACTGCGGTTGTTGGTTTCTTCAGCGCCCCGAGCCTCATGATGCTGGAGGACGAAAGCCCGTACGATTTCGACCGGACGGTTGAAATGTTTCAGCAGCGGGTTAGCGACGGTGGTTGGAGTGTACTTGAAACTCACGACATGCAAGCGATCCTGGCAGGACACGGCCACGAGGTTGAAGCGGTCAAGATTTTCGAGCTCTGTTCTTCGCAGTATTCGGCGCAGATCCTGCGGCTTGACGATGAGCGTATTGTAGCACCGCTCATGCCGTGCCGCGTCGCTATTTATCGCAAGAGCAACGGCAATACCTACATCGCGCGGATGAACTCACAGTTGATGGCTCGTCCGTTCGGTGGAGTAATCGCTTCGGTCATGGATGCTGCCGCGGTTGAAACCGAGGAAATTATTGCCGGGCTCCTCGACGGCGAGCTTGCCGCAGCGTCTCGCTGACCTAGAACCGGTCCGGAACGGCCCTCATCAACGCAGTGGTCTCCCGCAAGACGGATTCCAGCTGCGGATGAAGGGGGTGCAGTGTTACCGCAAAGTAGTTGTCGCTGCCGTAATACCCGAGATACCGAAGGCCCTCAGCGGCGGTGTGCGAAAACTGCGCCAGCATCCAGTCCAGACGTTCGCGAATGAGCGGGTTGTACCACAGCAGCACAAACGGCCCGCTCTCGCGCTGCACCACAGTCTCAAACATAGACTCTGAGTCGTCTACGGAAATGCTGCCGTTCAGGTAGCGCTCGCGCTCGACGATATGTCCTTGCCCAGGCTGCAGCCGTTCACAGTACACGGTCAGCACGAGCGCATCTTCACGCCCGATGAGCCACCGCGAGATCGGTAAATATAGCACCGCGTGCCGGGGCAAGGTGGTTATTGTCCCCTCCAGGCGCCGAAACGGGGAGCTTAGCTCGTAGGTGAAGTTAAACCCGACAACACCGCCTATGTTCGTATAGGTTTTGTCGACCGGCTCGAACACTTGTTCGACCGTGCGGCAGACCGACAGAATGATCTCGACATTCCGCCGGCCCCCGCGATACCAACCGAGCATCGTGAACGCGGCCAACCCAACGACCACCAGAAACGCCGGTTCCATCTTGCTAACCGCCCTTTCTCCGCTCTATAGCTTCTCATCATCAATTTGCCGAGAACACCGCGGTTAGTTCCCTGCAGCCGGCGAGTCAGCGGCAACCTGCGCCAAGAACCATTCGTGCAGAACCTTGACAATGGGCTTCACTTTGGACGGCTTGGGGATGAGGAAGACGAACAACCGATCCCGTTCGGGCACCAGCGCGACGTGACGCAGCGGCCCCGGGTCGTCGCCGATCAGCTCGCGGCAACGCTCTAGATGCCGTTTGACCTTGGAGCTCTGATAATACAGAAAGAACACGCGCCCTCCCCACTGTAAACGTTCCTGCTGCAGCGAAAAGGCGTTCTCAATCTTGGCACCACCGAAGCTGGAATACGATTTCTCGATCAGGTGGCCCTCTTCAAGCGCCCCGGACGCCCTGGGCGTAAGGTGGAACGCAAGAAACAGCCGGTCGAAACGCCGAATGAGTCTGGAAAACGGGTACCATAACCACGACTGGCGCGGCAAGAGCGTAAGGGTTGCGTCTACCCGTTTTATGTAGCGATTCTTGTGCGGTACGAAATTGGCATGGTACCCAGTCAACCCACCAATATTGGTGAACTGCTGGTCCTTCGGCCGCAATACACTCGCTATGGCGTCGAAAGTCGCCACCGTAATGCGCTTATTGCGGCGGCGGCCCCAACCATACCCCAAAGTCAGCAGAATCGTTACGGCGACGAAAAGATAGAAAACGGGCTGCTGCGCAACCCCGGTGTTCGTGAACACAGGCTGCCTCTATCGAAAAGCTTCAGTAACATCGAACTGCATGCGATACGCTCCGTTGCGGCGAGCCTCCTGAAGCGGAACGCGCGTCAGATAGAGCTCGCCGGAGTTTCTACCGAACAGCTCCTTCTCAACCTCGTCGGCGGAGCTCGACAGACGATCTTCGTATTTGTTGTCAAACGCAGCGCGCAGCGGCAATTGCAGGTCTTTTAGGCCGGTAATGATGCGTTGCGACTCGCGTAACGACAGATAATCGGGATTGAACACCACAGCAATGTCCGCACTCTTGAGGCTCTGGTACACGTTGACATAGCGCTGCCAGATTTCATTCAGTTTCCGCATCACCGAGTCATCCTTTTCTTCGTACGGCAGACGGAACCCTTCCTCGCTGTACTTACCGGTAATATTGTGGATGGTGTAACGCTTCTCCAGGATCTGGCGCCTAATGCGGCGCAAGCGGTCAACCCAGGTTACGCTGATGTTGGGCAGCGCAAGTATACGAAGCGTGAGACCGGTCGGCGGCGTGTCGAAGACAACGTAATCGAAACTTGTTTCACGACGCAAAATTTGTTCCATTATGGTCAGCGATGCGTACTCCTCGACCCCTGGTGAGTACCGCAGCACTTTGAAGTACATATCGAAGTTGAACGTGCGAGTGTAACTGTATACTTCGGTGAGTATGTCGATATTCTGTTCAATATACGCTGCCGCCGCCTTTTCCAGATCGGCCTCTTGCAGATACAGGTTGCGCGTGAACTTCTTTTTCGCGTGCCCAACCGGCGTGCCGAAGATATCGGCAACGTTGTGAGCAGGGTCCAACGATACGATTAGTACCTTGAAACCCTGCTCCGACAGTTGCCAAGCACACGAGGCCGCCAGCGTAGACTTCCCCACACCACCTTTCCCGGTGAAAAAAATAGTTCTCATTCGTTTTCTCTCTCTTGAAGCGACGGCAGTCTAGGTAACGTCGAAACAGCCGGCCATCTCCGCGAGCGCATCGGAGGCAGATTCGGAGCGACGGTTTACAACCTTGATTTCGTGTTCGAGAAAGGGCAGCAGCTCCGCCGATATAAACGACGGCGGAGCCGGTACCCCGGTGAACGATCCCATCAGCAAGAGGACGAACATGTTCTCCAGCTCGCGAACCTCGCACTCGGTCATGCCCACCGCGCGACCGCGGTGGGCAGTTCCCATAGTAGTGAAAAATGACTTCACGAACCCATATGCCCGTTTGATCGGGCTCTTCCGTCCGTCCTCCTCGTATGACACTTCAGCTCCCCTACCGTTCCTGGGTCTCCAAACCTGCTGCAGGCAGGTTCCTGGTCTTGAAGAAATCAACGATGAACACAAAGTTGATGATCAACATCGCACCGACGATGAAAGCCACGGACCCGCCGGTGGCCGCATCAGCCGCCCAGGTTACCGGAATGACAACCGCCAAGTACCAGATCATGGCAGCGGTAACGGTAATCCACAACAGCATCGCCGGGATAAAGGCGTAGTTCGCCTTGCTCTTGAGCCGCTTGGTAACCCAGGCGGTACCGGTCAAGAGGGCGATTGCAGCGATCAGCTGGTTGGCACTGCCGAACGAAGGCCACAGCAGCGCCATTGTCCCGGACCAGCCGAGCCAGATCCCGATCGCAGCCGGAATGACCGAAGCCACCCAGCGGTTCGAGAGGAAACGGTAAGCCGCGACCGAGCGCGATTTCAACGGCAGGAAGATCTCGGCCAGGGTATAGCGCGCCAGCCGGTTGGTACTGTCCAAGGTCGTCAGCGCGAACGAGGAGACCCACATACCCGCGATAATGGTCAGGAACGCTCTTGGGATAAACCCCAGCCAGGTGTCGCCGATCATCGCAGCCCAGGTCTCAGAGAACATCGCCGCTCCCGGGTAGGTGGCTGCTTGAGCCGGGGTGTACTCGGTTGCCCAACCTGCGACGGTGAGCGTTTCCCCGGCCTCGGTCATCACCGCCATGCCCCAACCGGCGACCGCTATTACCACGATGGTAGAGAGGAACCCCTCCACCAGCATAACACCGTAGCCGATTGGTAGTCCGGCCTTTTCGCTGTCCAACTGCTTGGAGGTTGTACCCGAGGCGACTAAAGAGTGGAAACCGGAAAGCGACCCACACGCTATGATGAGCGGAATCACCGGCCAGAACGGCGTTGGCTGGCCCGCGCTTACAATCGGCGAGAACGTGGTGAACGCCGGCGCGGTGAACCCGCCGAACGCGAATATGGCACCCAAACCACCAAGGACAAGGCCGGCATACAAGAGCCACGCGTTCAGATAATCACGCGGCTGCAGCAGCACCTGCACCGGTAGAGCGGCAGCCACTATAATGTAAAAGAACATCAACAGGAACCAGGTATTGCGGCCGAACTCCAGCGGAAACGCGTGTCCCAAATAAATGACCAAAACTAGCATCGCTATGCCGATGACGGTGGTCACCTGGAACGGCAGGTTCGTGCGGTACATGAGCACACCGAGGATCAGCGCGGCCACAAGCAGGTAGGTGGCGGCCGCCGGGATAGCCGGGTTTGCCAGAAACATACCGCCTAGAACCGCTGCGAACGCTGCGACTACCAGAATCAACAGGAAAAACACCAGAATGTAGAACAGATAACCGGTTCGCTTGGTGATCAGATCGGACGCGACAAACTGCACCGATTTGCCGTCGTAACGCACCGAAGCCATCACCGACAGGTAATCGTGTACCGCACCGATGAAAATGTTCCCAAACCAGACCCACAACAGAGCCGGCACCCAGCCCCAGGCCATCGCCAACACAGGCCCGACGATCGGCGCCGCCCCTGCAACCGATGCGAAGTGGTGACCGAACAAGACTGACGTCCTGGCCGGGACATAGTCCACACCGTCGTACATCCGATGCGCCGGCGTCTGGAGACTGTTGTCGGCTTTTACAACGTCAGTTTCCATCTTACGACCGTACACCAGATAGAGCGCTGCATAAACAACGGCCCCGACAACTACAATCATCGTGGTCATAAGGCTCATGCCCTCCCTCTAGATTAATATTGCGCTTTTGGACAGATTCCGAAAAGCGTGCATACTCGGATAACGTATAGTAAAACGTATGCCGGTACCCGTCAACCGACAGTGTTGCCTCAAAATGTTTCTAACCGTGTGAAGAGTGTGCCTCAGAAAGAGATGTGACCGAAATGTACTGAAGCACACTCGCCGCCTTCGTTTCCCTGAGGGGTATCGGAGGGGCGCACAATCGGCGAGATTGATGCGATCTCCAACGATCAGCTTCAGACCTTCCGGGCAGGTGTGCAGTTTGCGAAGGCCGAAGGGATACTCCCCGCACCGGAAGCGAACCACGCGGCCGCAACTGCTATAGAAGAGGCCGGGAAGTGCCGGGAAGAGGGCGCGTCAAAGAGCATACTCTTTAACCTCTGCGGACACGGGAACTTCGACATGCAGACCTACATTGACTACCAGCCAGGCAAGCTTTCCGACTACGAGTATCCTGAAGAAGAGATAGCCATGCCCCTTTCGGGGCTGCCGTCAGTGTAAGTCCGGTACGGCGAACTTCACACAGACTTT
>PWQX01000206.1 GCA_003556605.1 Spirochaetaceae bacterium | reverse complement strand
TGCCGTTCAGCCGGTGCAGACCATCGGTCACGGTCCGCGGCAGATACTCGACGATCGGCGCGGTCAGGCGGACCGCATCCCGTTCGACAAGCTTCAACACCGCGGCTGCGATAAACAACTTGGTGATGCTCGCGGTGAAGAACGGCGTCTGCGGCCGCATCAGAGGGCCGTCGGGATTCGCGTAACCCGACACAAAAACCCGCCGGTACGATCGGTCGCCACGTTCGATCGCCAGGATCGCGTGGTGAATAGTCTTCTTTGCGGTCAGGGCGTCGACCATCCGCTGAAGGCGGCGGTCGAGATCGCCGGCATGGATGCCGCTCGTGCTCATAGCGGCAATGATAGCGTTGCTCACGAAAGGACGCAAGCGAACAACGCAGCGCTCAAAGGACCCTCGCTCGACCGCAAAGTCCCTTGCAGTTCTCTCAAGTGCCGGGGCACTGCCGGCGTCAGTGATTCTCGCGCTGCTTCAGACGTTTCTCCAGCGCTTCAACCTTGGGATGTTCCGTGTGAACAACCATGCCATGAATCCGGGCGTTCCCATTTCCTTCAGTTTTCCGATGCAGAACTCCTGCATATCGGCAGCGGTCTTGATGTCGGGAGAGGTAAACGCCCCGTCCTGGTAACAGTAACTGCAGTAATCCGTGCTCCTGCTGCCGTCACCGTTCGTTCCCCCGTTTTCCGGATCCTTCTTCATCGGCATGCCGCAACTCTGACAGACCGTGCTCATCTTCCTTCCCCCTCGTCGAACACTCCGGATCATAGGCGGCGCGAAGCATCCGCGCTATTCACATTTCGGCTTATCCCCATGCCATCTCAAAGCACTTCCCTCTCACGATACTATAGGGCCAACAGTTGGCGCTGCCAAGGTTTTTCTGCCGAAGGTGATTCGCTTACCAACTCGACAGGTCAGCTTCAGGCCGGCTCCTGACCAAGAGCCGCCATCAGTCGCCGTGGGATGGCTTCGAGTTGGCGACTCGGCACGAGGTGGTGCCACCAGGGTGGGAAGCGATTCGTCAAGAGCACCACGGCAGCAGACTTATTCAACGTCCACGCCACCACACTGTGCTGACCGAAAGTACTGCCGGAATGCCAGGCGACGGGCCCCCACGGACCGTCTACGCTGAGCATCCAGCCGAGGCCGATCTGTGTGTTCCGCGTCATTCGGGCCCACGGCCGGGCCGTAAGATCCGGTAGCGACGCCCACGGTTCACCGCACAACCCCATGTGAGCACGCAGAAAAGTCATCATGTCATCACCGGTTGAGCGCCAGACGCCGGCAGCTTCCATACCGCGCCAGACAAAAGGCGGCACCGGACGACCGCGGGAATCATGTCCCTGCATCAGGCGCTGAGCCTCGTAACGCCCGGCGTCGAGATGCGTGTCGTGCATTCCAAGCGGCCGCAAAAGCAACTCCTGCACGGCCGCGCCGTAGGACTTCCCACAAGCATCACCCAGAATGCGGCCCAACAACGCCATGCCGACGTTGGAATAGCGCGCTTTGCCCGCACCCTTCAATACCGGCGGCAGCTGCCGGAGAAAGGCAATCAGGTCGTCCGGCTGGAAGGACTCAGCGAGCTCACGGCCTCTGCGCATCAGTTGCCATTGACTTATAGTGTTGCGCGGAAAACCCGCTGTATGAGTGGCAAGCTGCTGCAGAGTGATGCGCCGGGCACACGGCAACTGTGGGTAGAAGCGTCCCACCGCATCGGTGAGGCTCAGCTGCCTGCGTCGAACCAGAAGCGCCAGGAGCGTGGTAGTAAACACTTTGCCGACTGAGCCGATCTCGAACGCCGGGGACTGTACACCGTCGCTGCCGTGCCGCCAGAGCCAGTGCTGATCTTCAAACACCATCTGCGCCTCGAGGGCATCCCGCGGCGAACGGGCGAGGAAGTCCTGCATTACAGAAGTGGCGGCTTCAGTATTCATGGCCCGGCAATCCGCTCCCATCCTGACTGGAAAGCAAGCGGCTCCCTGACCGGCGCGCCGGGCGGAGGGAGCTGTATCGTCCCTCGCCAGACGTAAGTGGTCGGCCACTCTCGAAACATAGAGACAGCGCGGAAAAGTACGCGAGCCATCGGTGGGGCGGGGCCCGGTGTCCAGCCCCCATCCGGCTGAACCTCGAGGTGAAGCTCTCCGCCTTGACGCACCACTCGCCAACTCCCCCTCACCGTCCCTACGCTCGGCTGCGCAGTAATCCGGAACTCGCCGGTCAGGTCAACTCCGTCAGCCAGGGCCAGCAGCTGCGGAATCGCAGGGCTGAACTCAATGGTGACCTCGTTGTCCGCCTCCCGCCGGGACATCCGCCGGATCTCGCGGAAGGCGCCGTTCGCTTCGAGCTCGTATCGGACGCCGTCGGCCTGAGCAACGACGGCACCGGCAACCAGCTCGGAGCCGGGCTCCAGCATGCGGGCCATCGCTTCCGCATCCGGGTTCCAGGTGACGATGAACGGGTCAGTGGAATAGCGCAGGAAGTGGACCGCAGTTCCGTCCAGGATAAGCGGGATGAAATCGTTCCGGTGCGACCGCCCGTCGATCTCAATGCGGTACTCCGTTCCGGCGCGCCGCACGAAGTAGAATCCGTCAACATAGACCAACGGAAGGGCCGGCGGATCGGACGCGGCGCTTCCCATCGGGGCCAGCAGCCCGAAGGGCGTTCTCGGCCGCCGGTCGCTCTCGCGAACCACAAGGCGCACCGGCCTGCCCTGCAGGTCGTAGAACGCGATATCCGCCTGTACACCCTCGGGCCCCAACTCGAACAGGGCTTCGGAAAAGTTCCGCTCCACCATTGCGTG
>PWQX01000155.1 GCA_003556605.1 Spirochaetaceae bacterium | reverse complement strand
TCGGATCGCGGTCCGACACTGCTGCTTGACGGACACATGGACGTAGTCGATCCGGGGTCGGAGCGCTGGAGTAACAATCCGTTTGGAGGCGAGATTGCCCAGGGGCGACTTTGGGGAAGGGGTGCCTGCGACACTAAGGGTTCGCTTGCGGCGATGTTGTGCGCCGCTGCATCGCTCGTTACAATCGAAGTTGCCGGCACGTTAGTGATCGCTGCCACGGTAAGTGAGGAAACCGTAACCGGTGCCGCATTGGGACACGTTCTCGACCGTTATCCAGCCGACGTCATCATAACTGGAGAACCAACCGAGCTTCGGCTGGGGGTCGCTCAGAAGGGACGCGCCACCTTTCGGCTCCATGCCCGGGGCCGCCCAGCGCACACGTCCCAACCGGAATTCGGCGACAACGCAGTGTACAAAATGATCGAAGCGGTAGAACGACTGCGCGCGATACCGCGGCGCGACGACAACGATCTTGGAGCCGAGGTGCTCGAACTGGTTGAAATGGTTTCAGAACCGTTCCCCAACCAAACGGTGGTACCGGACGGCTGCCGGGCGCGACTGGTTGCGCGGACCATGCCCGGTGAAACCGAGGACGCCTTTCTGAGTCGGATTCGGGCTGCGCTCAACGGCATTTCCGGCCTGAGCGTGGAACTAGATCAATTGCAGCAACATTGCTACACCGGTGCGGTACTCGAAACGCGCGATTTCCTTCCGGGATGGCGTAGCCCATCAGAAGATCCCTGGCGGACGCGGTTGCAGGCAGCGCTCCGAAAGGCGGGATTCACAGGCGAGCCATTTGCAGCACCGTGTGGCACCAACGCTTCCGAGGGTGCCGGCCGCCGTGGTGTTCCCAGCTTCATCTTCGGCCCCGGATCACTAGCGCAGGCTCATATAATTGACGAATGGGTTTCCTTAGAGCACCTTCGGGCAGCCCAACAAGGGTTTGCCGCTATGGGCAGAGATGTGCTGGGCGCCCGATCCGATACCGGTTGAGTCGAAGCACCAGCGTCTTGAAACCGCAATTGAGATACGAATTGAGCCTGGCTCAAGAGGACGCGGTTTGAAACGACGCGGATCACCAGCACCGGTTCAGGCCGTACACAACACGAGAGACTCGGGCCGGCGTGCTCCTCAATGCAGTGGTTATTGACTTTCTGCGTTATTGGTTGCCGGCTCCTCGCTTTGCGCGAGATGACTCCTCAAGCGACAGATCGTCTCTTGGCGCATGCCGAGCTCTTTCTAGATTTGATGACCGGGTTTGGCGCTCGAGGTCGACCTCAACCG
Organism: Spirochaetaceae bacterium; assembly: GCA_003556605.1. Classification (GTDB taxonomy): domain Bacteria; phylum Spirochaetota; class Spirochaetia; order DSM-27196; family SLAA01; genus B1Sed10-166. The sequence continues at coordinate 9,912 of PWQX01000155.1, read as the reverse complement.
CTCCACCGCTTCGACCCTGAACGCCCCATGTAATACTGCTTTCGGCATGGCAAAGAATCAAATCGAGCGGATTGCATGGATTGATATGGCGCTGCGCGAGCAGAGCTTCCCCACGCGTGCGCGCATCGCCGAGCGTTTCGAGGTGGCCACCCGCACCGGCGACCGAGATCTCGAGTACATGCGCGACCGGCTCGGTGCGCCGATTGACTACGACGCGGCGCGCCGCGGATTCTACTACAGCGATAGTGGGTTCTACCTGCCGCGCGTGTATCTCAGCGAAGGTGATGCGATGGCACTATTCTTGGCGCACCACTTCGGGAGCCTCTGGCGCGATACGCCGCTTGCCGAAGGGGCCGAGAAGGCGTGGCGACGTCTCGGCGAGCTGTTTCCCGAACACGTTCAGCTGCCGACGCCGGCGCGCTGTCGAATGCCGTAACGCTGATCGACCGGTCGGTCGCGGCCGACGGCGAGCACTGGATGCGTCTGCTGGAAGGGGCGGTGCACAGAAGGGCGGTCCGTATCGCCTACCGCACGCCCGGCAGCCCGCAGCCGGTTTCGCGCACACTGCATCCCTATCGGCTGCTTCATCATCGTGACGTCTGGTACGTGCTTGCCTACGACACCTACAAAGCGGCGATTCGTATCTTTGCGCTTTCGAGAATCTCACATTCAGCCTTTGAGAGCGCGGGCTTCAGCGTTCCGGAAGGATTTGACCCGGCCGACTATATCGACCCTCGCTTCGGGGCTTTCCATGGCGATGAGTACTTCGCGGTCCGGCTGGTTGTTTCGCCCGCGGTAGCCGAGATCATGCTCGAACGGCTGCCGCCTGAGGTCCGCGAAGAGAAGCTCGGCGACGGCAATGTAGCTCTTGAGTTCGACACCAATCAACGCGAGGAGACGACGTACTGGGTGCTGCAGTGGGGAACAAATGCGCGCGTCGAAAAACCGCAGTTTCTGCGAGACCAGCTCGCGCGGATCTATCACTCCGGAGGAAAACCTGAGGCTGTACCGCAAGCTGCACGGCTTGACTCAAGCAGAGCTTGCTGAGTTCCCGCACTTTTGGCTGCCAATGTATACACCTCGGTACGCTCGATACCAGTATAATCGAGGTTGTTAGTCCCAGATTCGTTCCGCTCCGAGGGCACTGAGGCGTGCATCCTTACTGAGGACCGGAAGTCCTTCGAGCATGCTCTGTGCCGCGAGAACGCGGTCGAAAGGGTCGCGGTGATCGTGAATCAGTCCGCCTGCCTTGCGGGCGTGGCCGGCACTAATTGGGAGGGGCAGAAACCTGTCTTCGTGCACTCTCCTATCCCAGTCATGGAGAATAGCGGCACCTGAAGGCAGTTTGCCGATACGATGCTTGGTTGCGATCTCCCAGGCGGAACCCGCGCTGACGTAGACGGTATGATCCGGCTGCCGGACGAGACTCAATACCCGCGGGCTGAGCCGTTCCGGTGACGACCACCACCACAAGAGCGTGTGGGTGTCCAGCAAGTAGGCTATTGCTCCCATGCCGTGAGCTCTTCATCCGGGAGGTCTTCGAAAAAACTCTCCGGCACCTCCTCCGAGCGGTAGCGACCCGCGCGGCGCTCTGTCGCTTCCTCCAAGGGTACCAGCCGAGCCCACGGCACACCACCCTTTGCCAGAATGATCTCCTCTCCCGCGTGTGCCCGCGCAAGCAGCTGCGAAAAACGCGTTTTTGCGTCGTGGACATTGACGACTTCCATAGATTCAATATGACTCGCTAATCGGACTTAGTCAACTATCTATCGCCCAAACTCGCTCGCCCTTGTGGACACCGACGGTGTAGAGCGTAAATTGCAAGGGTAAATTCCCCACTATTGTTAACAGAATTCCTCAGGCAGGGGGCTACGGCCGTGCGGATTTTGCCGGGGGGCTAACCGGGCTGGAGCGCGAGGTAGGCGCCGCGGAGCTCGTTTCGTAGCTCGAGGCGCCGGCGTAACCCGGCGTGGCGTTCAGGATTCGGCTGCAGTTCGAGTCCCGCGCTTATCCCGAGTACCTGTACGCCTTGCTCGAGGCCGGCGAAGCTCCCGGCGGCGGCTCCGCCGAGAATAGCGGCGCCGATCGCGGTTGAGTCGGAGCTCGGTAGCACGGTCAGCGGTCGGCCGAGGGCGTCACACACGAGCTGAACATAGTTCTCCATGCGCGTACCGCCGCCGCTGCACCGAATCTCGGTATCGCTCGTCAACTGAAGCGCTCGAAACACCTCCTCCACCGCATCCGCCACCGCGAAAGCCACCCCCTCGCACCCGGCGTAGAGAAGATCGGCACGGGTGGTGCTGTGGCGAACTCGCAACCAGGCGCCGGTTGCCTGATCCAGCATAACCGGAGTGCGCTCGCCGGTGAGGTAGGGCAGAAAAAACGGTCCCTCCGGCTGCGGTACCGCTGCGTGTTGCTCGAGTTCACGCCACTCGGCCTGCAGTACGTTGCGTACCCAGGTAAGCGCCGATCCGCCGTTTTGGACGCTGCCTTGAGCCAGCCAGCCGTGGTGGTGACAGAAATAGTTGAGCGTGTCCGGCAGCTCGAGATCGGCGACCGATGACGGCGAGGCAACCTGCACGCCAGTGCCGAGCATGAGTTGAACCGTGCCCGGATCGAGGACACCGGTTGCGAGTGTAGAAGCCTGCTGGTCTGCTGCACCCACCGCCACCCAGGGCCGGTACGACAACCCGAGCTCCTCAGCTGCGGAGCCGGTGACACGGCCGGCCCGTTCCCATGGATTTGCGATCGGAGGCAGAATACCGGAGGGAAGCTCGAGCGCATCAAGGAGTTCGTACGACCATCGTCGCCTCGGGATATCGAGGAGCAAACTGCCGGAGGCATCGGTAATATCGGTTTGGAGTTCGCCGGTGAGACGAAACCGGAGATAGTCCTTTGCCAACAGCAGAGTGCGGGCCGTTCGGAAGATCTCCGGCTCGTGACGCGATATCCAGACAAGTGGACCTAGCGTAAGTCCCGGCGTGATGCGATTCTTGACCGAGGACCTGAGACCGCGCCGAGAAATAATCGCGGTGAGCTCCGGAACCAAGGTGCGTGCGCGCGCATCCATCCAGGTGATCGCGGGCCGAAGCGGAGCACTGTCTTCGCCGAGGAGCACAAACGAATGCATCTGCCCGGTCAATCCGATACCGGCTATCTCAATCTCTCCGCGATGTTCCCGGCCGGCTTCGGCGTATGCTTCGCGAAAGGCTTCGATCGTGCTTCTCCACCAGCATTCCGGGTCTTGCTCGGCCCAGTCGTGGTGTCGCCACTGGGTTTCGTAGGCGCGCGTAGCGGCGGACAGCATCCTGCCTTCCGGCGTCATGGCGACGACCTTAACGCTCGAGGTGCCGAGATCTATTCCCACCAGGGTCGATTGTCTGCTGCTCATCTCGATGCTTTTCTGCCGTAATTCCCGGGCATCCGGCTAACCGGCGGCTTCAGATCACCCCTTCACCGCACCCTGCGTCATTCCGCTTACGATGTAGCGGTTCACAACCAGCGCAAAGATCACGATCGGCACGATGATGAGGCTGCCGTACGCGGCGACGACGCCGTACTGAGCGCCCACGTCCACACCGCCGACAAAGCGCGTGATCCCGACCGTCAACGGCTGGGTGTGGCGCCCGGCGAGGAAGAACGCGAACAGGAACTCGTTGTACGAGATAATCAGAGCCAGGATCGCCGCGGCGTTGAGGCCCGGCAGCACCATCGGGAGCGCTATCTTCAAGAACGTCTGAAACGGGGTGCAGCCGTCGATAACCGCTGACTCCTCAACCTCGATCGGGATGCCGGAAAAGAATCCGAGCATCAACCAGACGATCAGCGGCATCTGCATCGCCAGGTGGGCCAGGATTACGCCGACCAGAGTACCGGAAATACCAATCTCGCGGAAGAACAGATACATCGGCATCGCGAGTACGACGTACGGGAGAAACCGAGTGCTCAGAACCGAGAACACGAGAATGTTCTTCTGCCGAACCGATGCCAAGCGCGTAATGCCGTACGACATTGGGGTGCAGACAACGAGCACCACTACGAGCGCGCTGAGCGAGATGATCATACTGTTGCGAAGATAGAACATGAAGTTCCCGGCGCGGACGGCAAGGTGATAGTTCTGAAGCGTGAAGCCCTGCAGTGAGAAGATCTGCGGGATGGTCTGGAAGAGAGCTGTCGGTTTGAGCGATGCCATCACGAGGGTTGCGATCGGAACGATGCATACCAGAAACCAGAAAACCAGCGCGGCGTAACGTGCGCCAAGCGAAACCTTCTTCCGAAGCTTGTAATTCGGTGTAGTCATAATTCAGTCCCTCCGGCAGCTACTCGCGCATCGCCCCGAGCTTGCCGATCTTCACCGCGATAATCGTCATTACGGCCACGATCACGAACATGATCACCGAGATTGCGTTTGCGATGCCCATGTTCGCTTGCGACACGCCGAGCCGATATACCAACACGCTCATCACCTCGGTTGAGCGGCCCGGCCCTCCCCCGGTGAGTCCGTAGATCACGTCGAACTCGCGGAACGCCGAGGTAAGAATTACCAACGAAACGAACCCGATATGAAACTTGATCATTGGAAGCTTGATGCGAAACAGCGTGGTCCAGGTGGTGGCGCCGTCGACCTCAGCCGACTCAATCAGCTCGTCCGAGATGGTAGCGAGCGCCGCGTAGAATATCAGCAGCGCGAGCGGTGTCATGCGCCAAGCGTTCGTCACCGTCGTCGCGAACAACGCGGTCTGCATGTTGATGAGCCAACCGATTCGCTCCACACCAAACAGCCCCAGAATAAAGTTCACGAGCCCATATTGAGACTGCCAGATATAGAGCCGGCCAAGGATTGCCGTGACGATCTGAGTGGTGACGAACGGGACCAGAAAGAACGCCATGAAGAACCGCGCCTGCCGGGTGCCGCGAATGCCGCGGCTGCTCATGATGGTGGCGACCGTTAACCCAAACAGCACCGCAAGTATGGTGCATCCAAGTGTGAAGATCACCGTAACGCGAATCGAGCGGATGAACAGCGGGTCGGACAGCATGCGGGTGAAGTTGTCTATTCCCACGAACACTTCGTTCCCGAGGCGATGAAGGCGTATCGAGTGCAAACTGTAATAGATTGCCCGATAAATCGGATACCCAAGGATGATCAAACCCAGCACGACACCCGGCAGTATGAATCGCCACGGCGTGAAAAAACGTTGTGCAGACATGAACTGTACCTCTACGTGTTCCCGTTTCCCGTTTCCCGCCGACCGCTTTGGGGCGATCGGCGGGCGGGAACGGAACACTAGCTTAATCGATGTAGCCTTCCTGGCGGAATACCTCGATCATGTTGTCGACCAGGCGTTGCTGCGCCGCTTCAGGGCTTTCAACGCCGTACATCACGTCTGCGGCAAACTGCCCGACCGGGGTGTACATAACCTCGCCCCATTCGGCGATCGGTTGCCGCGGGAAGGCGTACTGCATCTGTTCCTGGAACACCGGCAGGAACTCGTCGTAGAACGCGTGCTCAGCGAGAACCTCACGGTCCTCGAAGGTCTCTTCCAGCGCAAACATCGCGGTGCGGCGATTATGCTCTGCCGCGTTCTCTACCAGCATCCAGTGCAGGAAGTCATAGGCGTGCTCCTGATTCGGCGTGTCGAATACCAGAACGCCGCCTCCTCCGATAAACGAACGCCCGATCGGCAGGTCCGCCTGGTTGCCGGGCCACTGTGGGAACGGCGCATACCCGATATTGCCTTCAGCCTCACCCGACTCTGCCGAAAGAACGCCCTCCGGCCACAGCTCGGCGCTTGCAAGACGGCCCCGAGCGAAGAAATCGAGGTGCTCCAGAAAATCCCAGGTTGTTGCGTCTTCCGGGAAGGTGTCCTGAATCAATCGTGTCCAGTACTCCACTCCCTCGAGCAGGATGGGGTCGTCCAGATCGGTCTGGAACTCATCATCAAACCCATCGAGTCCCATCGAGTACACGATCGCAAGGAATGCTCGTGCCATTCCACCGGGCTCGCTAACCGAAGCGGAGTATCCGTAGAGATTCTCGTCGAGTGTCTCACCCGCTACGGTGTCGCCCGCCGGACGCGTAAAAAACACCGCTATCTCGTACAGCTCTTCCCATGTCTCCGGCGGTGCGAGCTCGCGGCCGTACTCAGCCTCGAACGCTTCGCGCTCATCGGGATGCTCGAACCAGTCTGTGCGATAGATGTAGAACGGAGTCTGCGGGTTGCGCGCGATCGCGATGATCTCGCCGGGGCGCAGTATCTCGTTGGTCATGTGAGAATCGATAACTGCTTGCGAGTACGCCTCGTACGGATTGAACCCGTGGCGCTCCATGTGCGGTGTGAGGTCTGCTACGTATTCGTAGAAATAGCCGAACCAGCCGGGGCTGTGGTAGCCGATGTCCCAGCCGCCTTCGGGCGCATCGAGCATGAAGCGCTGCCATACCTGATCGGGCGGCAGAACCTCCATCTCGATTCTTATCCCGGTTTCTTCCTCATAACGCGGGATGAAGTACTCCTCCATCGCCTGGATGTGGGGCCCGGGGTGCTCACCGATGCGCAACGTGACCTCATCGGGGTCTGCCTCAGGGGCGCCTCCCGCAATTACGAACGGCACTGCAAATGCGAACAGCGTAAGCAGCGCGATACCGACACGCACGGAAACTCGTCTCATATGCTCCTCCTTTTACGTGAATGTAAAGCCATTCACCAAATTCTTGTTAGATTTATGTTACCATAAAATCTCTGTTTGTCAACAGAAAGTTTTGCATCCGCTTTACATTTGCAAAAGAATCGCATACCGCTTACAATAGCTCAAATCAACGCGTCGAGGAACCGGTTGCCATGGGAAAGAAAGCGGAGCATATCTACAGTGAGCTTCTCAAACGCATTCAAGGCGGCGTATTGGAGCCCGGGGAACGCCTTCCCACCGAGATGCAGCTCGTGCAGGAGTTCGGGGTGTCGCGGCCCACGGTTACCAAAGCACTCAACGCGCTGCAGCACCAGGGGTACATCGAGCGGCGTTACAAGGCCGGAAGCTTTGTAAAAGACGACAACGGCCGGCAAGCCGGCTCCGGCGCCGGCAACGTACGCCTCGGCCTCGCGATTCCGCTGCTCGGCACCACCGAGATCTTCGAGCCGATCTGCGCTCGGATCGCACAACTATCGCACCGGTTCGACTACAGCCTATTATGGAGTGGGTCGCATGCACGCAAGGGCGATGCGCTCGGGGCGGAGCTCGAACAGACCTGCCGCCGCTACATCAGTGATGAGGTCGCAGGCGTGTTCTTGGTTCCGCTCGAGCATTTTCCGGAATCGGCCGAGGTTAACCGCCGCATGATCGAGATGTTTACTGCCGCCGATGTGCCGATCGTGTTGATCGACTCCGACGTGATCTCCTTCCCAAAGCGGAGCGCTTTCGACCTGGCTGGAATCGACAATGTGCGCAACGGGTATCTCGCGGCGCAGCACTATATCGAACAGGGTTGCACGCGGGTCGATTATCTGCATCTTCCGTACTCGGCGCTGACGGTCGAGATGCGCGTCCGGGGCTTCAAACAAGCGCTGCACGACGCCGGGCTGCCGTGTGGACCTGATCTCGTCCATGTCGGTGATCCTGAAGACCCTGAGTTTGTTCGCGGGGTGCTCGATTCGGGCGCCGAGAACATCATCTGCGCCAACGACCTCACCGCGGTGCGGCTCATGCATACGCTGTTGCGCCTCGGCGTGCGCGTACCCGACAGTGCGCGCTTGGTGGGCTTTGACGACGTCAAATACGCGCGCTACGCACAGGTGCCGCTCACGACGTTTCACCAGCCCTGCGATCACATCGGGGATTTGGCGGTGCAGGCGATGATGCTGCGCCTCGCCGAACCACGAAAACTGCCGATGACGTTCTTCGCGCAGCCCGAGTTCATCGCTCGAGAATCCTCGATTCTGCCGTAAACCTCATGCTCCAAGAAACACCCGCTCGGCACTCCGAACGGGTGTTTGACGATTGCAGTACCGGTCTGCATCAAACTTCGTTCCACTGCCTAAACATTACATTAAAACTCATCTATTTTTCGCATTAGTATAATCAACATGAAAAAGCCGAGTGGAACGTGCGGGAAGCGCCCGTACCGCAAGGCCGCCCGCGCTGAAGCGGAGGCCGCCACCCATGCGGCCATCCTGGACGCGGCGTTCGAGATGTTTTCGGCGGATCCGTTCGACCGCGTGACGCTCGATCAGATCGCAGAGCGAAGCGGCGTGACGGTTCAGACGATTATCCGCCGCTTCGGCTCCAAGGAAGAGCTGTTTGAAAGCCTGGCGCAGCGCGAAGGCCGTCGAATCCTCGCCGAACGCGAAGTTGCCGAAAGTGCAAGTCTTACGGTCGCGCTCGAGTCGCTGCTGGATCACTACGAGCGCGACGGCGACACGATAGCGAAATTCGTGGCACAGGAGCATCTTTTCGAGCCTGTACGGGCTCTCGTCGAACGGGGACGCAGAACCCATCGCGAATGGGTGGAGCGGTACTGCCGGCATCTGCTCTCAGGGCTTGACGGAAACGCACGAGAACGCATGATCCATGCGGCGACCGTGGCAACGGACCTGAGCACGTGGAAGCTGCTGCGTCGTGATCTCGGGCTCGAACCGGCGCGCGTCGCGGAGGTGATGACTGAGCTACTTCACGGACTGGAGGGGAGGAGTTGATGGCCCGTATTCTGATCTACACGTCGCCCGCACGCGGACATCTGTTCCCGGTCATCGGCGCGGGAGTCGAGCTCAAGGCACGAGGACATGAGGTGCACCTTCGCACCCTCGCACCGGAGGTCGACCGGGTTCGGTCGCTCGGTCTCAGCGCCGAACCGATTGCGGCCTCGATAGAGGCGCGGGAGCTCGACGACCTACGACTCGCAGTAGAGCGCACAAGAGCCGAAGCGTTGCTTGTTGACACCAACTGCTGGGGTGCGCAGGCGGTAGCCGAGGCCTCGGGACTACCGTGGGCAACGTTTCAGCCGTATTTCGCCGCATTGCCGGCGCCGGGGGTTCCTCCGTTCGGCCCGGGACTCCGTAGATCGCGATCCGGGCCCGGGCGAGTCCGTGACGCGCTCCTGCGACGACTCATCTTCTCGAAGATGAACCGCGTGGCAATGCCCGCCGTCAACGAGATGAGGGCGCGGCTCGGCCTTGGAGCGTTGGCCGGCATAACGGATCTCCTGCACCGGCCGCCGCTGGTCTTCTACTTCACGACCCGGGAAATCGAGTACCCGCGCCGCCCGAATGGCTTGCGGCGATTGAACGCCCGATCGCGCTGGTCACCTGTTCCACCGAGCGTCAGAGCGACCGCGGTATCGTGGAGGCCGCGATCCACGGTCTTCCGCAGAAGGGATTCTACGTGGTCGCAACGAGCGCGGCGTACGAACCTCAGGAGTTCCAGAGCGATGGAATCCCAAACTGCCGAGTCGAACGCTATCTCTCGCACGGCCCGATCGTCGAACGCGCCCGGGTTGTCGTCTGTCACGGCGGGATGGGCATCACGCAGCGCGCACTGGCGCAGGGAGTACCACTGGTCGTGGTTCCCTTCGGTCGTGACCAGCTCGAGGTCGCGCGACGGGTCGAATACGCAGGTGCCGGCGTCCGTCTGCTGCCGCGCCGCCTGAACGCTGAAAGTCTCGCGGCCGCCGCCACGAAAGCCGTCTCAATGTCGCACGGCGCGAAGAGGATTGCGGAGGCGTTTGCTGCCGTGGACGCCGACAGTGTGGTAGCCGATGGGCTCGAAGAGCTCCTGGAAGGCCGACGCGCAAGCGTGGCATAGCACGGAGGATTCGACCGGTGTCGGTTCCCTCATGAGCCGAAGACCGGCACAAAATGGTTGAGTTGGCCACTAATTGTTTAGTGAGAATATAAAGTTTGTCTATTCTCCGTTGAGAGGAGG
>PWQX01000007.1 GCA_003556605.1 Spirochaetaceae bacterium | reverse complement strand
TGGTCGGCGAGCAGCGCCTCGTTCCACTCATCTAGAGTGAAGCTGAAGTACTCGCCGACTGCGAGCTTACCGGCGAGCATGGTGATGATCTCGTCAAAGCTCTTTGTCTCCGGGTGCACCGGTGCAATGGCCTTGGTTCGCATCGCCACGGTGTCACCGACGGGCTTCACCACCTCCTCGCGTTCGGCGAAGCTGGGCTCCGGCAGGATGTAATGGGCCTCGATGGCGGTCTCCGACATGTGCGTCTCGAACACTACCAGCAGGTCCAGAGCACGCATTCCGGACCGCATATGGTCGTAGTCGGGAAACGAACGCACGGGGTTGAAATGGCGGATGAAACCCGCCTTAACCTTTCCCTCCCGGGCGCGCTGCATGGTCAGGTGCGGCAGTCCGGAATCGGTTGACGCTAACGGATACTCGGTGCCGGCGCCGTCGTTGCGCGGAGCCGTGGGTCTCGGCGGCGCGGGGAACGGAGGCGGCGTGAATACTACTCCCGGCGGGACGCTGATGCCGCCACGCTGTCCGATATTGCCGAGCAGACCGTTGACGTAGGCCAACGCGCGCGCGGTGTCGGTGCTGTTGGCATAGCAGGATCCTACCGCCGCCTTCCACCCGGTGTCGACGGCGCAGTGCGGTGCCGCGGCGGCCATTTCGTGCGCGATCCGGCGGATCTTCTCGGCGGGGATGCCGGTAATCTCTTCCGCCCAGTGCGGCGAGTACTGAGCGATATGTCTTCTGAACGGGACAAATCCGCTGGTGTGGTTGGAAATAAACTGCCGGTCAAAGAGGTTCTCGGTGACCAGTACGTTACACAGCGCAAGCAGGAACGCGAGGTCGGTGCCGGGTTTGATCGGGACCCACTCGGTGATCGCTGCGCTCTGGCTGAGGCGCGGGTCAACACAGACCACCTTGGCCCCGCGCTTAACAGCCGCGGCGAAAGCCGTGGCTGTCGCTGTACGCACCGCCTCTCCCATGTTCCGTCCGATGAACAGGAGGTAGTCGCTGTTCTCCCAGTCTGCATCGAAAGCCGCACCGAAGGTGTGCGACATCGCGATTCTACGGCCGGCCTGACAGGTGGCTTCGTGCGATTGCGTTGTGCTCACTCCGAGCGCATGCATCAACCGGTTGAGATAGAGCGTGCCGGTTGTGCGCGGATACTGCGCTGCGAACACCGACTCGGTCCCGTGCTCGGAGATGATTCGCTTCAGTTCATCGCTGATCTCGTCGGTGGCCTGTTCCCAGCTGATCGGTTCAAACTCCCATTCACCAACCCGCTTCAGCGGTGTTCTGACGCGTGCCGGATCATAGATCCATTGCAGTCCCCCGTGGGCTCGGGGACAGAGCTTCCCGCGGCTGATCGGATGATCCGGATGCCCGGTGACCTTCCAGGGACGCCCGTTCTTGACGTGGATGTGTATACCACATTCGCTGGTGCACATGTTGCACAGCGACGGTTTCTTCACCACCGGCGCGTTCTGTACGGTCTGAGCCCAGACACGCATATCGATAACGCCCCACGCCGCCGCCGCGACCGCGGCCTTGGCTGTGCGACTCAGAAATGTTCTCCTGTCGATACCCATGGTTCGATCTCTCCTCTCCGGCTCTGCGCTAAACGAGGTGCGGATACTGTTCCGCCGGTGTGCGCAGGATCAGCAGAAGCCCCAGCCCGTCCTGCTGCGTCTTGCCGTACACGTTGGCCTCCGGATAGCGTTTGCGCAGCACCTCAACGCGTTTCTCGGCTTTATTCAGCATCTCGTCCCAGGGGCCGTAATCGACGGCGTTGGTAATGCAGGTGGTGGCACACGCCGGCTTCCGGCCTTTCGAGATCAGGTGCCGGCAGGCGGTGCACTTGTACATCTTGCGCTCGCCGGTGGCAGGTTCTTCGGAGATGACCGGCACGTCAAACGGGCACACCATCCGGCAAGCGCCGCAACCGATGCAGGCCTCGAAATCCAGGTGGGTGAAGCCTTCCGGGCCCTTGAAAAGCGCTTCCACGGGACAGATATCGACGCAGGGAGCGTCCGCGCAGTGCTGGCAGCTGTGGCGGTTGACGTGATGAGTCACCTCGGGCCAGGTACCACTGTCCACGTAGTCGAAGCTTATGTACTTCTCCCTAACCGGGAGCGAGTTCTCGTTCTGGCAGGCGACCCGGCACGATTGGCAATTGACACACAGGCTGTTGTCCATCAACAGCGCCATTCTTCGGCCCTGCTGCGCCCGTTGTGTTTCCTGCGCGCCGGCTAAGGCGCCGGTGGCGGTAAACGCCGTGGCGGCGCCGGCTGCAGTCGAGTACTTGATGAACGCCCGACGGTCGATCTTCGTCATGCGATTCTCCTTACAGTGGCTCTGCCTGGGACGCGTGCCGCCCGTTGACGGAAAACCGTACCAGTCCCGGAACCCTTTACCCGCGTCGAGTTTCGAGTCTTGCCTGACTCACCCCTATACTAACCGGTAATCCGGCGGAACGCAATCTAATTGTAATTGATCTTATCGATTGTAATTGTTCGAAACCCGATATATAATGACCGGAAGGATCTCAACGCAGCGCGAAGACGTTGAGAAAACTCAACCACCAATCCTGTAACCCGCCGGGTGTTTTAAGCCGAGAACTGTACAGGCGCGAGCGTACGCAGCGGCGCTGGGCACCGGCAAACGGACAGGAATAAGGAGTCACACAATGAAGAGAATCGCCGTTATTCTCATCGCCGCTTTGCTGGTGTGGGCGCTTGCCGGGCAGGCATTTGCGCAGCAGAGGCGGGTGACGGGGACGGAGAACATCACTATGGACAACATCGATCGGTACCTCATGG
>PWQX01000172.1 GCA_003556605.1 Spirochaetaceae bacterium | reverse complement strand
TACTCCTGGTAATACTGCAGCGCCTCGAGGTCGTTGCCGAGCTGGAAGTTGGCTTCGCCGACGATGTGAAGAATCCGGTGGTCGAAGCGCGACACCTGTAACGCCTGCCGCCCATACTCAACCGCATCCTCGTAGCGGTTCAGCGCAAGCAGACTCCACCCGAGCACGCTATAAGAGTTCATGTTTCGAGGGTTTTCGCCGAGCTCAGAAAGCGTGGTCTGAACCGCGTCGTTGTAGCGTCCGTCCCGGTACATCTGCAGGGCATCGGGTGGCTGCTGTGCGTACACCATCCCGGCAACACCGGCGCCCGAAACCAGCGCCAGAGCCACGAGCACGATTCCCCCGCAACGTATCATGTATTCATCCCTGAGGCCGCATCGGGTACACCGCCGTCATCTTTGTTCGGTTCGGACTTCATACTGCAGTTTCCGTTGAATCGACATCCGCTTTGCACGATCAAATCAGGAGTTTCGATGGTGCCCGATACCACCGCGGAGTTGAAGAGCTCGACCCTCTCAAGCGCCGCAAGCTCTCCACTCAACGAACCGCGAACCGTAATCCGCTTTGCGCGCACTGAGGCGTCAACTTCAGCGCTTTCATTGATGAACAAGTCCCCAGTGGAACGGATCTGCCCACTGAACCGTCCCTTGATCAGGACGGTGCTGTCAAATTCAAGCTCACCTTCGAACTCAACGTCACCGGCAAGCACGGTGTCTATCTCGGATTCATTGATGGATTTCACTCGCCAATCCGGCATTAACGGGCCTCGCTCTGGGGAAAATGGTAGCCACCTGCATTACGCATGTCAATATTCCGAAAGATCACGAATGATCTTGGTAATGCTGTGCATTAAACTATCACGCATTTCTGCGGTATACGGGTTGAAGCGCTGAAGATCGAGGAACAGCTGGTACGGGTCGTTGCACGTCTGTTCGATCACATCGAGGATCTTCTGATAGCCGAGCGTTCCGATGCGGCTTTCGTTCAGGTCCAACTCTTTGAGCACGCGCCCGATTACGTGGGTGACGCCCTGCGTATACGCAGCCTCATGATCATGCTGGTCAGCACTCATCTCTACCACTCGTAAACCGAGCTCCAAGAATCGGCTGCGCCAGCGGTTGTAGGTATCGGCGGAGGCGCGCGCCTCCGTGAGAATAAGCGGCAACCCGTGCATACCGGTTCGCGCGGAGTCGGGACCGAACATGGGATGAGTGCCGAGCACCTCTATGGGTTCGGGCACCAGCCGCAGCATTACCTCGACCGGATAGCGTTTCACTGAACACGTGTCGATCACGATAGTGGACTCACTCAGGTACGGTACCAAACGCTCGAGCGCCGCCTCAAGCGCTGAGATCGCGACACATAGAAAAACCGTATGAGCGCGGCCCAGCTCCGCTAAGTCTACGCGCCGCACACCCGGCGGAGTTTCGCGCGCCGGATTACGCGTGGCCGCGATCACCGTGAAGCGGCTGCTCAACTGCGAAGCCCAGAAGCTACCGAAACGACCTAAGCCGTATACGCCGATTGTCATCGGCGCGTATCTTAGCCGAAATCCGCAAGGCTCACAATACGCTTCCGACAGAGCACCCCGTACTATTTCATTTCCTGGAGGGCCGTGTTATTCTGGCTATAGACCAACCGTGAATAAAGGAGCTGCCATGGCTTTTATTGAGCAGATGTGGAACAAAGCCAAATCCTTGCGAAAGAACCTGGTTCTGCCGGAAGGCACCGATCCGCGCATGATGCAGGCGGCGCGACGCCTGTTAGACGAACAGCTCGTTGGTTCGGTTACGCTGCTGGGATCGGAATCGGAGATCGCCGGCGTGGCGGAAGGCGAAGGTGTGAAGCTCGATGGGATTCAAATCTCCGACCCCTCCCGCTCCGGTAAACTCGAACAGTACAGCCAGGCGTATTACGAGCTCCGAAAGCATAAGGGACTGGAGCTCGACCAGGCGAAACATGACATCACTGAGCCGCTGCGCTGGGGGGCAATCATGGTGCGGGAGGGTGACGCCGACGCGATGGTAGCCGGAGCCGTTAACTCCACCGGGAATGTACTGCGCGCGGCGCTTTCAATCATTAAGACCGCCCCGGACACCAAGTATGCCTCATCGTGCTTCGTAATGCGCATGCCGGATGAAGCCTGGGGTGCCGACGGGCATATGATCTTTGCCGATTGTGCCACCATTCCGGATCCCGATCCGGAGCAGCTCGCTTCGATCGCAGTCTCGGCAGCCGAGAGCTGTCGAACCTATCTGCAGACCGAACCGATTGTGGCGATGCTTTCGTTCTCGACTAAGGGCTCCGCCAGTCATCCGGCGGTAGAGAAGGTCGTATCGGCCCTCAAGATCGCGCAGGAGCAGGCGCCCAAGCTGCAGATCGACGGTGAATTGCAGGCCGACGCGGCAATCGTGCCGCGAGTTGGTTCGAGCAAGGCACCGGGCAGTTCAGTAGCGGGCAAGGCAAACGTGCTGGTGTTCCCGGATCTCAACTCCGGAAACATCGGCTATAAGCTTGTGCAGCGACTCGCCGGCGCCGAGGCTTACGGGCCGTTCTTGCAGGGCTTTGCCAAACCGGTCAGCGACTTGTCACGCGGATGCTCGGTTGACGACATCGTCAACACCTCAGCCGTTACACTGTGCCAAGGAGGTCAGTGATGCGCGTTGTAATCTGCGGTTATGGACGTATGGGCCATGAAGTTGAGCAGGTGTTGTTGGCGCGCGGACACAGCGTGGTCACTCGCATTGACCCTGCGCCTGACCGTGGCGACACGCATGCTCTGCAGCCGGCAGACCTGAAGGGCTGCGACGGCGTGATCGAGTTCTCGTTGGCCGGCGCGGTGTCAGCCAATGTAAAGGCTTACGTTGAGGCCGGTGTTCCGGCGGTAGTGGGCACTACCGGCTGGGAAAACCAACGCGATGAGGTGGAACATACAGTTCAGGACTCGGAAATCGGCTATCTGGTAGGATCGAATTTCTCAATCGGGGCAAATATCATGTTCGCCTTAACCGAGAAAGCAGCCGCAATCATCAACTCGTTTCCTGATTATGACATCATGGTTCTGGAATACCACCACACGAAAAAGAAAGACAGCCCGTCGGGTACCGCGCTTACCCTGGCCGAAAAGATAGTTGACACCACCGTCGCGAAGACCACGATCGTCAGTGAATGCCTGCATCGGCAGATCGAGCCGCACGAGCTGCATATCGGCAGCGTACGCGGGGGATCTATCCCCGGAATCCACACCGTGACACTGGACTCCCCGGCCGATACGATATCACTCACTCATTCGGCCCGTAATCGCAGCGGCTTCGCAACCGGCGCGGTTATGGCTTTGGAATGGCTACAAGGCCGTCGAGGATTCTTCACGGTGGACGATTTTATCAACGACTTGATCGCCGGCGGTACCGCACAGTAGGACGTCGGGCGAACAACACCGCCAACAGAGGAGGCAGAAGATGTTTCAAGGAGCGTACACCGCACTGATCACGCCGTTTAACGAGGATGAAACGATCGACGAGGGCGCATTGCGCGACCTGGTGGAGTTTCAGATCACCGAGGGGATCTCCGGTATCGTACCGGTAGGGACCACCGGCGAGAGTCCTACCGTAACCCACAAAGAGAACGTTGAAGTAGTACGGATCGTGGTTGAGCAAGCGGCCGGACGAGTGCCGGTAATAGCCGGCACGGGGTCGAACAGCACGATGGAAGCGATCGAGATGACGCGGCAAGCAAAGAAGATCGGCGCAACCGCAAGCCTGCAGGTAGCACCGTACTACAACAAACCGAGTCAGGAAGGTTTCTACCGCCATTTCAGCACCATCGCCGACAAGGTCGATATGCCGCACGTGGTATATAACATCCCGGGTCGTACGGGCAAGAACATCGAGAACGACACGATGCTGCGCCTAGCCGAGCACCCCAACATTCCGGCAGTTAAAGAAGCCAGCGGCAGCATGCCACAGGTGATGGATCTAATCGCACAGAAGCCGAGCGACTTCGCGGTGTTGTCGGGCGACGATAATCTTACGCTGCCGATCTTGGCGCTGGGCGGCGTCGGGGTTATCTCGGTCGCAAGCAACTTGATTCCCGGGCGAATGCAGAAGCTCGTAGACGCGTTCCTCGCAGGCGATACCGAAGCGGCGCGCACCGAGCATTACACGCTGCTGCCGTTCTTCAAGGGGCTGTTCCTCGATACCAACCCCATTCCCATCAAGTATGGAGTGTCGCTCACAGGTCGCGCGAAAGAGGTATACCGCCTGCCGCTCTGCTCGATGAGCGAAGCCGACAAGGCGACCTTCAAGAGCATCATGAGCGAGTGCGGGCTTCTCTGACAGGAGCTTGTATTCACCCGGCCCCGCACACGCAGACGCTTCGCGGCGGGTAAGGGGATGCTGATCCGGCCGCGTGAGCCGCTCTGTTTGGGATCACTACCTGCGGCCGGCGAACAACTCGGCGAGCTTGTTGGCGAGTAACCGATAGACCTCCGGGCTCAGCTCCTGCGGTCTGCGCTCGGGCGCGCCGCCGGCGGCACGCAGCAGCTCTTCAAGCCGGCTGCGACCGAGCACCGTGGCAAACCGCGTGGCGCCTAAACTGTTGCGCAGGGTCTTACGCCGCGCCGCGAAGGCCCCTTGCAGCAGCTCTTGTAACACGGCGACACTGGTAATCGGCCGAGTGTTATACCGCGGCTGCAGTTTCACCACGCTCGAGCTCACTCGTGGCGCCGGATAGAAGCACCCGCCCGGAAAGTCCCGAACCCGGCGAATATCGGCCCGTAGTTGACACATCACCGTGAACGCGGAGTACGCCGGGGTGTTCGGTGCAGCCACCAGGCGTTCGGTAAGCTCACGCTGTGTCGTGAACACCATGCGCTCACACGGGACTCCCAAACTCAGCAGCGCTCCGATGATGCGGCCGGCGGAGCTGTACGGGAGGTTACCCAGCACGGCAACCGGTGCGTGTTGCGCACTGAGCGGCGGGAACGTATCGCAGACATCGCCCGCAACCACGGTCAGCCGCTCGCTGTTTCCAAAGCGCTCTCGCAGAAAACGAACGAAGGCGTAATCTAACTCAAACACTACGACCTGCCGGTTGGAGCGCTCCAAGAGTAAGGCCGTCATCGCGCCGAGACCGGGCCCGATCTCCCATAGCGGGCCTTCGCTCTGTATCGCCTCCAGCCCGAGCGTCTCTACGATTCGCCTGCGCGCATTGCGGTCGATTAAGAAGTTCTGCCCCCACCGCTTCTTCAGCCCGGCCCCAAGATGTTCTAGTGTGCGTTGGATATCGCGGGGAGAGTCATCATTCACGATGGGTGTGTTGGCGTCCGGCACGAGTGCCATGATAGTAGCGCAGAAGCAGCGCGGCTGTTAAGACGCCGATAACCCACGGCAGCCGGTCCGCGGCTACCGGCAGCGCGGGCGCGGCCGAAAACAGCTCGGCCGACGCGGTTAACAGCTGATACAAACGCTCGGGTAGAAAGCGCAGCAAAGCAACAAGTAAGCGCTGATCCAGACCCGCCGACACACATAGTGTAAGTGCCGCCCAGCTTATCATACTCGCCCAGAGAAATGCGGTTACCAGCGGCACAAGCACCAGACTGCTGATGATCCCGATCGGGTGTAAGACCTCGAAACCGGCGGCCAAGAACGGAGCGGTAACGAGCTGTGCCGAAACGGCGGCCGCAAGCGGCAGCGCCACAAGCGCCGGCAGACGACGCTGCAAGCACCGCGAAATCGGTCCGGCGAACAGCGCTATTCCTGTGAGTGCAGCAAAAGACAGCTGAAACGAAAGGGTGTTGAGCGAAAGTGGGTCTATTGCAACCACACCGACGAATGCAGCGGCGAGCACACCAACAAGGTCTACGCGCCGTCCCTGCAGATACGCTGCCGCGGCCGGCAGATACATCAGCAGGGCACGCAAGAGCGACGGCCGCAGCCCCACCAAGAGCACGTACGCACAAGCGCCGGCCGAGGCGGTGAGCACCGCGGCACGTTTGCCGAACAGCGGTTTCACAAACGCAACACACAGCGCCGCGAGAATGCCGAGGTGCATGCCCGACAGCGCGAGCACGTGCATCGCTCCGGCGGTTCGGAAGCGTTGCACCTCGGCCGGCGCCAGGTCCTGGCGCAGTCCTAACACCAGCGCTGCGAACAGCCGCCTCGGTGCGCGCCCAAGCACTTGCATGCTCTCGGCTGTGCGCTGCAGTGCGGCGGCCCGCAATCGCCGGGGCGCCGATACGAAGCCTAATCGGCGGACTCTGCGCTCTGAGACGCGATACCACAACCGCCCCCGGCCGTCGCGAAAACCGGTCCGCAAAGGCTCGACCAGCAGCACCTCACCGTGATAGAAGCCCTTCTCGGCACGCAGCTCAAGTACTACGCGACCGAAAGAGCTGACGCGCTGAATCTGCCGGCTCGGTGCGGCTGCGCTCTGCAGGATGAGCTCTACGCGAACCGTACCGTCAAGTCCTGGATGGCAGTCGCCACGTACTATCCCGTGCAGCTGCTCAACGTAGCCGACCGGAACCCCGAGCTGCGCCGGGCGGCTGTTTACCGCGCGCCGGTACCCCGCGCCGGCGGCCAGGATCAGCAGCAGCCCCAGCACCAATGCGGCCGCCGCCGCACGCGCGCCTGAACGCTGCGGCAACGCCGCGAACGCGATTCCGGCCGCGCACAACACGCTCCCGACGCCCGCGACCGCGAGCACTCCGGCGGCTCCGGCAGACCCGGCCGCCGCTGCCGCGACCCCGAACACTAGCGCCGCGGGTGCGAGTGCCGGCCGCCGGCGCTCCAGCCGATATTGATGCTGCTGATACCGATTCACACTAGTGTACAACTGCCGCCGCCGGCACGCTGCTTCGCTCAACCACTCTTGCCGCACGCGTATTCGGGCGCTCGCACAGCTGCCGGCTGATCAACCGCTCATGCCACCGTCTCCGCGTCACCACGGCTCATCGCAACTCGGGAGGGATCCTCCGACACAGGTTCCTCGGCCACAGACTCCTCGGGAGCTTGCTTAGGAGCCGGCTCGGCGCTGGAGTGCTCGCAGCGGACAGTTGCGCTTAGCCTATCGGGGCGCTGCTGTGTCTGTGCGCGATCGAAACCGAACACGTAAGCGCGGACACGGTTTTTCGTCACCAGGTCGGTTACCTCGCCCGCTATATGCAGCACCGTGAAATGCTTCTTTTCGTTATAGGCGGCACTACAGACGGTGCCGGCGATTATCACCGGATGCCCGTCGATCCGGGTCTCGATCCGCAGGTGAACACCCGCCTTGACGCGTCCACCGACGATGAGCGCGGCGCCATCCTCAGATATATCGACCATTCGGCATCGAAATCCGCCGGTGTCCGTCGGTAGCGGATCCACGTCCTCGGGCGCCTGTACCGGCGTGATCCGCCCGGGTACGGTCAGCGGCGCACGCACCGAGTCCCGCTTCTGCTCCCGTTCCATTAACTCAACGTGCGCGACCTGTAGAATCGGCGGTTTCCGCCGCAGGTAGTCGGAGTTCACCCTGCTGGCGAAAGTATAAGCAGCATCGTCGCGCCTGTAGAGCACAACCCGGATCATCTTCCCGCGCCAGGTCAAGCCACGAGGCGGCGCAGGGCTGCTCGGGTAGGATACCGCGAGGTGAGTTCGGGTGTTTTCAACGATACGAGAACGAAACGAGCCTCCTCCATCGACCATGATCTTCAGCGATTGGCCGACGTCGAGATTGCGAGTGCTCTGGATCCCGAACCGGACGCGCGGCTGATTCAGCTCTATCATCTTACGATACGAGAACAGTTGATCGAGAAACGCAGCGTTTCGGGGCTCGTCCTCCAGCCCGTCTCGATAAAACCCGCGGTAGACGGCTGTAATGCAGCGATCGAGCGAGCGTTTCGACCAGAACAACGAGCTTGGATTCGCGAAGTTGGTCTCACGGGCCACGCGATGGAGCAGTCGAATCTGCCGCAGCGTGAAACCCGCGTCCTTACCGGCGGCGTAAAACTGGAGGAAGGAAGCCTCGTCGTGCAGTTGTCCAACCGTAACGAGAACAAACACTGCACCGAGAATTGCAAACGCTATGATTACACCCGCCGCCGTCACAACCGCTTTTCCCCTTGCATAGTAGTGTGCGAATACGGCGACCGGTTGACAAGTCCCCGTAGGAAGATATCTCCTAAGACTTACGATGAAGTCGAACTTTCCGCGATCACACGAGCGCAGCTTAGGATATCGCCTGCCCTCCTCGCACCATTTGTCCCGCGAGATCATCCGAGAGATCTTGCTCTTGTTCTTTGTGCTGTTCTTGCCGGGTATGCTCGTCGCCGGTGAGGCGGTAGATATCCGATTATTCGACCAGGCTGGATTTCACCTAAACTACGCCATTATCACCATACCGCAAATTCTGCTTGTTCTCTACATTATCCGCATACAGCCTCACCTGTGGCCGCCGGAGTTCGGATTGAGATTGCCGCGCGCTCGAGACCTCTTGCATGCCGCGGTGATCGTGATCATGCTTTACGTGACGTTCGGCGTACTGCTTTTGGGCGCCTCCGTGCTCGAGCTTGCCGGTTTTGACCTCACACCGCCGGCCGGAGGCGGATTCCGGCTAACCCGCGCGGCAATGCTCCCGTTAGTCGCGATCACTTCGCTGCTTACCGGGTATCGCGAAGAGCTGTTCTTTCGCGCGTACATGCTGCCGCGCCTTCGTCAAGCGGGTGTGAAGTTCCCGACAGCAGTGGCGGTGAGCACCGCATTGTTCGCGATAGGACACCTGTACCAAGGGGTGCTCGGTGTAGTATTCGCCGCTATGATCGGTGTTGTGATGGCGATTGCGTTTCGACTGCGGCCGAGCGTCCACCCCATCGGACTTGCGCACGCGGCTTACAACCTCCTCACCTTAGTGTTCACGCTGATCGCCGATAGGGCCTGATTGAAAACAGCAAGAATTAGTTGTATATTCATGTTATTATGAGAGTTCGTCTGAGTTCACTCGCGGTAGTTGTGCTCGGCGCCGTGGCAGGCATCGCTACGGTTGCGGTCGTATCGTTCGTGGTGCACCAACAACTCGCCCAGCCTTCACCGGAAGCGGGCGCGGCTTCACCCTCCGGAACCGAGACACCGGCTGGGGGCGCTCCGCAGTACGATCCGCTGACCTCTGCGGTCGAGGAGCTGGGTTTTCACGCCGTTAGCAACATCGTAACGGCCGAGGAGTTCGAGCTCGCCGACCTCCGCAACGGCAACCGGGCGCTGAGCGACTTCTCGGGCCAACTGGTGCTGTTGAACTTCTGGGCCACGTGGTGCCCGCCGTGCGTTGAAGAAATGCCGTCCTTACAGAACCTGCACGCTGCTTTAGAAGACGATGCGTTCTCAGTGGTTGCGGTAAACGTGCAGGAGGACCATGCCAGGGTGAATGCGTTCGTACAGGAGCTCGGGTTGGATTTCCCGGTGCTGCTCGACCGCAACGGTGCGACCGCTCGCCGCTACGCGGTGCGCGGAATGCCGAGCAGTTACCTGATTGCTCCGGACGGGCGTGTTCTCGGGGCCAAGGTCGGCTTTCACCTCTGGGACGAACCCGGTTTCGCAGAGGGCTTTCGCAAGGTTCTGGAGTTGAGCTCGTGAGTTCCGATCTGAACATACTCATCGCGTTCTCCGGCGGGCTGCTGTCGTTCTTCTCGCCCTGCATCGTTCCGTTGGTGCCTTCGTATCTCTCGTACGTCGGCGGCGCGAGCCTCGATGAGCTACGCGAGATCCCAACTGTCAAGTATCGGGTACTTTTTCGAACGGTGTTCTTTGTCGCGGGGTTCTCGTCGGTATTCATGGTGCTTGGCGCCTTCTTCTCAGGGTCGGCAATGCTGTTCAGCGACGCCGGCGTGATCATCAACCTCGCAGCCGGAGCGGTGGTGATCATACTCGGAATCCACATGATCGTGCCGTTCTCGAGAATCCTGCAGTTTGAGCACCGTATGCCGTTCCCCGGCAAGCCTCGCAGCTACGGAGGATCGATGCTGGTTGGTATGGCGTTTGGCGCCGGCTGGACGCCCTGCATTGGACCGATTCTCGCCGGTATCTTGTTCCTGGCAGGTAGTAGCGCCGCTCCGGCTCGCGGGGTGGTATACCTGGCCGCGTACTCAATTGGGCTCGGCATGCCGTTCATCGGCGCGGCACTCTTCTTCGACCCGGTACTGCGAAGGCTACGGCAGCTCAATCGGCAGTTCGCCAAAATGAAAGTAGCCGGCGGCGCATTTCTGATTGCCATTGGCCTCTTGATTGCGCTCGGGCGTTTCCAGTACCTCAATATCGTGCTCGCTCAAACCGGCATTGCACTCGGGCGCTGGCACATCGCCAACCCCATTGCCTCGCGTGCGCTGTTTACTGCGGTCACCGTGCTGATCGGGATTTTGCCGTTGATCCCGCGCTCGGTCCGAACCGTGCGCACCGGGCAGGGGAGGTATTTGAGCGTTATTGGAGTGATCTGGGCGGCGCTTTGGCTGTTGCTCGCCGCACTGCAACTCACAGGCATCGTTCAGATCGCTGCGCTCCTGCAATCCTACCTCATGTTCCAAGGCGTCTGAAGTCTAGCGACCCGCGCTACCCTACGAGGCTGCACTCACCCCTCCCCCTAAAGAGAAGTGACCCCGAGGCGCTGTTTTCTTGGAGCCGGCTACACCCGTGCG
Source organism: Spirochaetaceae bacterium (assembly GCA_003556605.1). Classification (GTDB taxonomy): domain Bacteria; phylum Spirochaetota; class Spirochaetia; order DSM-27196; family SLAA01; genus B1Sed10-166. The sequence goes on along the minus strand of PWQX01000172.1, from coordinate 614 downwards.
GGTTCGCCGTCCAGCTTGCACATCCGGAAGCCGGGCTTCTATAATACGAGCCATATTACAGCGATAAGGAACACAGCATGCAAGAAATTGAAAAGCTTCTACCGCATCGCGAACCGTTCTTGTTCGTCGATCGGCTCGAACACTGCGATGACAATGAGATCGTAGGTACGCATACGTTTGGCGCGGACGAGTTCTTCTTTCCCGGTCATTTCCCCGACTATCCGGTGGTGCCGGGGGTGGTCTTGGTTGAAACCATGGCGCAGTGCGGCGGCGCCGGGATTCGTCAGCTCGGCGTTCTCGGGGAGGACGCACTGTTTTTTTTGGCGGCGATCGAGAAAGCCAAGTTCCGGCGTCAGGTACGACCGGAGGAGACAGTTCGCCTCGAGATCAAGAACTTGCGCATCACCGCGCGGATGATCAAGCAGAGCGGCAAGGCGATGATCGGTGATGAGGTTGCAGCAGAAGCTGAGTGGATGTGTCTGGTCGGCAGCGCCGGCTGACAGGACCGATACTACTGATGAGCCCGGATCGCACTCTCTTGTCGGTGATCGCCACGAACGATCGCGTACACGTGCAGAACGCGCTGATGACTGTTAGCGATCGCGATCTTGCTT
>PWQX01000062.1 GCA_003556605.1 Spirochaetaceae bacterium | reverse complement strand
CGGGGCCGCATTGGACGCCCGGCACTCGGCGATGCGCCGGCGCTTGAGCCTGCCACGGCTGGAGCGAGGGAGAGACTTCTCCCTTCCAGCTTGTTGGAAGTGTCCGTAGCCGAGGCCGCAGACGGCCATTAGCGACGGTCTTGAGTTTATAACTCTTCTACGAGATTGAGACTGGGTAGAAACCGAAAGTCGGACAAGTTTCTTGTAAAAAGGGGCAGATCGAACACGAGAGCAGTTCCATCAATGTCACCGCCGACATCGACATCCGGCTGAATCGATCAACCTGCAGTGTTTCCCGTACTCGTTCATCGCCTCGCACGTAGTCAATCAACACACTTGTGTCGCAAAGAAACCTTACCGGCGGAGCCATGCTTTTTCTCGTATGTCGGTGAGGCTCACGTTGCGATCGCGCCAGATTCCGAAGACAGCTTCAGGACTATCCGGTGTTTCCCCCTGCGATACATGTTCTTCGCGCACTCTCAATGAGCGTACGATATACTCCACCAGTTTCATTCGGTCGGAATAGCTGAGCTGTTCGATTTCGTCCAAGATTTTGCTGATGGTTATTCGATCGGCCATGGTTCAGCCTCCGTCTGCAAGTATATCATACAACTATCAGCCGGCGGTACATCTGCAGATCGCTGCCGAGAGGGTAGCGGAAGACGTGGAGGGCCGGCGGAGCGGCTTCGCCGCAAGGCGCTTTAAGAGTGCGTTCGTCATCCCAAGCGACATCCCCACCGCGCCGGCAAGATTGCGTTGCTTAGCCCCGGAGTCCTGCTGCAGCTGCGCGAGAAGCTCAAACGCTTGCTACGATCTCAGCAGCCCCCAAAGCCGCCGGGGCACCCCCCACCCCCTCACGAACATTCTTGAGCCGCGGCAGCGCGCACCTCTCCGGACTTCAATTCACCCAATCTCTTCTGGGCCACCGCCGCCCATTTGTGGTCAATATCAGATTCCGGCGAGTTCAAGTTTCTGAGGATAGAGTCCACAACAGCCACACGGTCCACAACCGGCAGAGAAAGCACTTCTTCGATCAATTGCTTCACACAATCAAGCCGGGGCTGAGCCTGCCACCGATTAGGGCCACGCGGCGCACGCCCACTCACGCCACCCGCCCGCGCAGGCAGATACGGCCCTTGATAGACCCCCCGACGAAAAACCTTGAGTTGCCGCTACGCGAATAGGAGCCGCTGCACTCGCTTCGGTGTTTGACTATCCGGCTATTGGCCGATGCGCAGCCGCAGCTCGTTCACGATTTAATCTGCGAGCTTTGCGTACTGTTTTGCTTCTGAGCTGTCGGGCTCGAACAACTCATCGGGATACCGGGATTGCACAGCAAAAGCCGTGAGATCTCCCAGCTCATACTCAGGGAAGTCCGGCGACGATGAGCGAATAGTTCTGTGGAGCACTTCGAGTGAGTGGGTGCGCGGCGGTCACAACCGGATTCCTGAGGTAAGCGCCTCGTGGACAATGCTGCCGCGCTTGTCATGGTAGTCGCGGATTTCAACCGGCGACTTCACCAACACATCGACATCAAGGCCCTCCTGCGCCAGACGCCGTCTGCAGCGGGTTGCCAGGCGGAGTCGCTCCTTGGGGACAAGATGATGAGGGAGAACAGCCAGTACGTCGTAATCGCTGTCTGCGTGAGAATCGCCGCGGACGCGCGAGCCGAAAAGCAGAACCTGCTCCGCACCGGTTATCTCTTCAACAATACGCTTGATTGCCTCTGTCATCCTGCCGTCAGTATAGCACAGCTTTGGGCCCGGCCGAGAGGGTAGCGGAAGCCGTGGAGGGCCGCCGCGGCGAGCGGGAGTGAGCCGATAAACGGCGGCCAACTCAGCACGCAGGTGCCATCAGATCCACTCGCCTCTCCATCAGAGTCGGCGCCTCCAGTAGCCCGGAGCCCGATGAAGGTGCATTAGCGCAACGACGAATATCTTATCGTTTTGATCGGCATAGAGAATACCGTAAGGGAACCGCCGCACCATAGCCCGTCGTATCCCCACGTCAACAAATGGCCACGCAGCCGGGTGAGTCACAACACGATCGATTGTTGCGTAAACCTCCACGGCGAAATCGTACCCAAGGCCAGGCTCGCGTTCCTCGTAGTATTCCACAGCTCCTGCTAACTCGCTTTCGGCGGCCGGGTGGAACGATACCGTCATTCCCCGAACTGTCTCCAGATGCGGTCGAATACCTCATCACCGGGAACGGGGCGCACCTCTCCGGACTTCAATTCGCCCAATCTCTTCCGGGCCACCGCCGCCCATTTGTGGTCGATATCAGATTCCGGTGAGTTCAAGCTTCTGAGGATAGAGTCCACAACCGCCGCACGGTCCTCAACCGGAAGAGAAAGTGCTTCTTCGATCAATTGCTTAGTGTTCATCATCGTAAGTATACCACAACTACCGGCCCCGTCCGAGAGCGTAGCGGAAGCCGTGGAGGGCCGCCGCGGCGAGCGGGAGTGAGCCGATAAACGGCGGCCCGGTAGGCGAAGCGCCGGGGCCTAGCGGTTTGGGCAACGCGGGCCCGACGCAGGCAGGACCCCCGGCCGGCCGGCGGTGCGCCGGCGGCATGGCGGCAGGCCTTTCGCACGGTGTCTTTGTAGCGCACCACGTGCTTCAGGGTGCGCTTGAGATACCGCCGGCTTCGCCGGGCGGCTTCCTGCATGCCTTCGGGGGTTATCACGTACTGAATTCTCCGGCTATTGGCCCGCTTCATCGTGATAAAGCCCTTCGCCGCAAGGCGCTTTAACAGCGCGTTCGTCATCCCGAGCGACATCCCCACCGCGCGGGCAAGCTCGCGCTGCTTGGCCCCGGAGTCCAGCCGCAGCT
>PWQX01000182.1 GCA_003556605.1 Spirochaetaceae bacterium | reverse complement strand
TGCCATACCTCAGCAGATACATGGGCCATTCCTGCATCGAGAGCACCGACTACTACCTGCACCTTGTTCCTGAGTTCTTCCACACCTTCCGCGAAAAGGTGCGGGCTACCGAAGCCCTTCTGCCGGAGGTGGACTATGAGAAGCAATAAAAAGGCTGGGCACGAATTCTGGCAGTACGTGCGCGCCTACCTCACCGTCTACCTTCCGAAGATCCGCTGTCTCAGCCCGAGAACCGTAGAGTCCTACAGACAGTCCATTGCTGCCTACTGCTCGTTTCTCAAGCAACATAGCGGAATCAAGCTCTCCGGAGTCTGCTTTGAGCATCTCACGCGAGAGTCGGTCATGCGGTTCATTGCGTCACTACGTGAACGAAGTTGCCGGGCTTCAACCTGCAACCTCAGGCTGTCCGCCATCAAGTCGTTTCTCAAGTACTGCGCCGACGAGAACATAAGCCTCTATTCGGTCTATCAGGAAATAAAACGGATTCCCATGATGAAAGCTCCCAGAACGCCGGTGCACTACATGTCGGAGACTGCACTCACGGCGTTGCTTGCTGAGCCTGACGTCAGGACCGTGAAAGGCTTCCGCAACAGGATGATTATCGTGCTGCTCTACGACACCGGCACTCGCGTGCAGGAGCATGTGGAAATGAAGGTGGGTGATCTTCATCTCGACGCCCGTAATCCATTCGTAACCGTGACGGGAAAAGGAGCCAAGAGCAGAAGCATTCCTCTCATGGACAAAACCGTTGCGCATCTCAAGGAGTACTTGCGGCGATTTCACACCGATTCGCTCGAGCCAACCGGCGCTCCGCTATTCTACTCGATGCGGGCGGGAATACCCCATACGCTTTCCACCGACGCTGTCGCTGTAATGCTGAAGACCTACGGAGATCAAGCCAGGGCAACGTCTGCTGAAGTTCCCGAAAGAGTTCACCCCCATCTGATCCGTCATACACGTGCAATGGATCTGTACCGATGCGGGATGCCACTTTCCTACATTGCGGAGTTTCTCGGACACGCAAGCATGACTACGACCGAAATATACGCCTCGGCCAGCGTCGAGATGTTGCGTGAAGCCATGGAGAAGGCGGATCCCCATTTGGCGAACGAAGTCCCCGCATGGAAAGAGGAAGAGACGCTGAGACGCCTCTGCGGACTATAGAGCGAAACATTATGCCGAAGTTCTCAGCACTAACTCCTTGCCCGTCATAGAGACGCTGTGCAACTTCGGCATTTGTTTTTCTTCGGCATAATCGCAATACAGCTTACGCGGTAGTCCGCGCTTTTGCATCGCGCGAATGAGACAATCGCGCAGCGAGGCGATGTTCTCGCGCAGATAAAACTCAGCGTGCGCGATAAGCCGCGAGTGGTCGTCGATTACGGCAAACAGGTAGGTCTTTCTCCGTTCTCCGGCTACCTCAACGCGCGGGCCGTGCATGCAGTCAGACTGCCACAGGTCGTTGGGAAGTTCGGTTTCAAACCTCCTGCGGTCAACCGCAGCGGGTGTTGAACGTTCAAGCCCGTGGCGAGTAAAGAGCCGATACAGGCTCTGTCGGGAGGCGGGAAGCTTCTGCCCGATAATGCCCCGTTCGCGAGCCATGGCAATGAGTACGGTAAGCGAGACATCCGTGTGTGTGCGCTTCAGTTCCACAAGCGCCGCCTCGGTTTCGCTGTCAAGCGCTCGCGTACTGCCTTTGTCGGCACGTGATCCGGGCTTCAGCGACTCAATGCGCTCGCCGCTTTGCCGGTAGCGCGAGAGCCACTTCAGCACCGTGGAGCGGCCAATATGGGTGCGCTCAGAGCCGGGAATGCTCCATTCGGCTGAGCTGATTGAGCGCAGGATCTGTTCACGCTCTCCACGGCTTAACGCACGTCGTACGAGCGGGGTGATCACACCGAAGCGAAACAGCGCAACTCGTTCTCGAAAATCTTCTTCCATCGACACTATCCTCCTTGTCGACAGACCTTACGGGCTGCGCACCCTTGTGGTAAACGCAAAGATCGGGTGGAGTGCCTCAGGGGCGGAGGTTATCGCACGATCGGTGAGGGAATGCGTGGCCACAATCACCCCCTCGGCAAACAGCTGCTGCAGCTCTCTCGCTTCGCCCTCGACGCGACACTGCATCTGAAACCCACGCCACCAGTACTGCTGCCGCTGCCGGCTAAGCTCGAGAACAAAGGTAAGGCCCAAGACCTTTCGCCTGAGCACTTCCAAGATGACAGACCAGGGAGAGTGAAACCCACGCCAGTGGGTATCCGGCCGCCCGGTGAACACCGTACGGCAATCCGGACACCGCCAGCGTTTCAGCCACAACGGATCCTTCCAGCCGTCAAAATACCGCGCAACGTACCCATGGCCCCACACCCGGGTAGAGCGGCAACGCAAACAGCACCGCGGACGAATCCACTGATACGCTTTTCCGAGGCTTGACAAGGAGGGCAAATCGACCGACAAATACAGTATCAGGGTAACCACCTGATAAGTGGATTTGGGGATGATCAGGCTGGCGAAACCGTGATCATCCCCCTTTTTTTATCGGTCAAATCATTCTGAGACTTCTTCCTCTCTGTCTCTCTGTTTGTGAGAAATCCTGCCTGTTCTAAGACATGCCAATGTGAGACTCGACACGCAGTCACCTGGATCGTCACCACCGATCTCAGCCTTTCAGCAGCCGAGATCCGCGAAGCCGCGCACCTCCGCTGGGAAATCGAAAACAACGTGTTCAAACGCATGTCGCATCTGTGCGGCACCAAACGATTCTGGTGCAAAGAGCGCAGAGCCTATTTCACAATGGCTCGGTTGTTCGCCGCCGCACTTGCTGCCTTCGATGCGTTTATCTCTATG
>PWQX01000051.1 GCA_003556605.1 Spirochaetaceae bacterium | reverse complement strand
GCGACACGATACAGCAAGCGTTCCTCGGTCCACTCCTCCAGCTTCTCGGTGCGCCCAATCACCTTGAGGCTGCGAAACGCAGTAAGTGCCGGCTGATAACGGCCGGAATCAACTGATTCAGCGAAACGGGACTCCAGTGCGGTGAGTGCGCGCCGGTTATAGCGTTCTAGCTCTTCGGGCTCAAAAACGGATTCACTGCGGAGGCTTTGAATCTTCTGAAGCGCACGGGTCGGGTTTTCGTCCTCTATCAGCCGCGTCAATTCCGCTTCCAGATGCTCGCGGTGGCGTTCAGGTGAGACAGGGTCGGCGATTGGTCGAGCGCATGCGATTGTAACCGCAAGCACAACAGCGATCCCGGTACCTAAGCGCATAACACTAAGAGCGCTACTCGGATGTCCCATGTACACTCCAAGGAGAAATATCTCGAACTTCCGGCAACACGATCGGCGCTACCTGATACTCGCGGCCGACGAGCTCGTCGTTGCGATAGGCTTCACGAATATCGACCCGGCCATCCTGCACAAGATCCCACGAGATCCGCACCGGCGGACCGAGTTCCTCGAAATACGTATACGTACCGTCCCGGTTCTCGTCGACCGCAACCTCAACCAGGACACCATCGCGGTAGCGCTTGAAGAGCTCAAAGTATCCGTCGCCGGTAACGTCACGCAACCCAAACAAGGGCTCGTTGTCACGGTACTCAACGATCAAATCAATCCGACCGTCGCCGCTGCCGTCCGCCGTTACTCGATATATCTCACCGCTATCTAGATACTTTATCTCATGCGCCCGCTCCGCGTCAGGCACACGCTCTTCGATTCGCGCGGCATGACCGCTTAACACCGAGCTACTCGGCAACTTGAGCGCTTCGTCGAGCCTGAAGTCGCTCACGATCTGCGGCTTCTCGCCGAACCATTCTGCACCAAAGCGTGCAACCGGAAAACGAAATCGCCCCGGAACAATAACGTAACGAAATTCGCTTGTATCCGGTTCGCGGCGCTCCACCGTAGCCACTTCGGGATAGACGCGATACATCACCGTCTTAGTCACGCTGTCGGCGGTCAGCCGATAGATATCCGGAAGACCGTCTTGCAGCCGGACGTCGTACTCGTAGACCCCATCGCGATTGCGATCACGCTGGTAGCGGACCAGCTCTCCCAGCCGGTACGACAAGCGCTCGCGCGGATACCCATACTCGTCACGTTCACCGTACACCGTACCGCTGAAACTCCAGAGTTCCAGGCTCATCGCATCCCGCGCGGCCCCTTCAGGCAACATCGTGTAGAATGCCGCGATGTGCTCCTTAGTGTTGAACCCGCCAAACTCCCGAAAGCGCCGGATCTCTTCTTCGGCGTGGTCTGCATAGCGCAGGTATTCGGCAACCGCCGCCGGTGAGTGCCCACCATACGCAAAGTACTGTTCGAGCCTGCGTTGTTGCTTGTCGCCGGGATGCAATGAAACGGCGTAAAACCGCAGGACGCGCAGGTATTCGCGGTCGTTCTCAGGACTGCGGTATTCGTCGAGCCATCGGGCGACCGAGAAAGCGGGTAACGGATCCTGCTCAACGGCAAGGCGAACGAAACGGGCGTCTTCAGGATAGCGGCGTAAGCCTGCTGCAATTCGCGCATCGGCTGCCTGCGTCTCGCCGAGACCCAGGTGCGCCCGAGCTTGCTGATACAGTAGTTCGGGAGACTGCAAGTCACGCCCATGCTCAGAAATCCATTGTAGTGCGTCACCATAATCGCCGATACGCACCAGCACCGCCGCCAGCGCTCCAACCGCTTCATCGCGCGTACGCCGATGGAAGCGACCCTCGAGCAGCGCTCGCTCGAGCGACCGTATCGCCTGGTGCGTGCCTTGCGGCGCTCGCAGCGCGAGCTCAGCGCGTAGAGTCAGGAGATCAGCATTATAAGCGTCGTACTGCAGTCCTATCTCAACTAACCGAGCGCTTTCGCTGAACTGCGCTTGCAACTGCAGGCGCTCTGCGTGGCGGAAGTAGAGATCGCCGAGCTCACGATCGGCTGACTGAGCTGGTGCCGACAGCGCGCACATCATCATAATCGCGACGGTTGCCGCAATCTGCGCCGCTCGTCTCATAGTTGGTCCTTAACTCGGCTGCTCACCTCGCTCCCGTGGTGAGCTCCGCTGCGTCTGCGCCCCGGCGCCGTCGCCGCCGCCGTTGGAGCCGGCAGCCTCCTCAGAGTCGGCCGAGCTGCCCGCGGCATCGGGTTTGGGGGCGGCGGCGGCATCGGGGGGTGCCGTTCCCGCTTCGCCGGCCCCGGCGTGCTGCCCGTCACCGGATTCCGGCAGGACTTCGAATCCCAACAATTGGCGTACTTCGCTGTCGCTCAAGGTCTCTTTTTCCTGCAGAGCTGCGGCCAGCCGATCAAGTTGATCGCGATGCTTCTGTAACACACGCCGCGTCTCAACGATGCCTTCGCTGAGTATGCGCTTGATCTCGGCGTCGATCGCCTGGGCGGTGCTTTCCGAATACTCTTTGTGCTGGGCAATCTCTTTGCCGATAAAGATCGGCTCATCTTCCTGTCCAAAGGCGATAGCACCGATCTCGCTCATGCCCCACTCGGTCACCATGCGGCGCGCAAGCTCCGTTGCTTGTTTAAGGTCGTTCTGGACACCGGTAGTGGTCTCGTCATACACCAACTGCTCTGCGACGAAGCCCCCGTACGCTATCTTGATCCGATCTTCCAACCAACCGCGTCCCTTGCTGTACTCATCACGCTCGGGCAACGACAACGCCAATCCCAGCGCGCGCCCGCGCGGAACAATCGTAACCTTGTGCAGCGGATCGGCGTGCTTACAGTAATAGTGCATCAGAGCATGCCCGCTCTCGTGATAAGCGGTCTTACGCTTGTCTTCTTCGGTGATCAAGCGCGACTTGCGCTCAACGCCCATGAGCAACTTGTCGCGCGCCTGTTCAAAGTCCTCCATCTCAACATGCGGCTTGTCCTGGCGAGCCGCGTACAACGCCGCCTCGTTGGCCAAGTTCGCCAAGTCGGCTCCTGAAGAACCGGGAGTGGCGCGTGCCACACGTTTAAGATCAACATCGGACCCCACCGGAAGATGCGCGCAATGCAGCTTGAGAATCTCTTCACGCTCCCTCATGTCGGGCATGTCGACTACCACCTGCCGATCGAATCGTCCCGGGCGCAACAAAGCGGGGTCCAGCACGTCGGGACGGTTGGTGGCGGCAATTATGATCACGCCTTCCTTTGATTCAAACCCATCCATTTCAACGAGCATCTGGTTCAGCGTCTGCTCGCGCTCGTCGTGGCCCCCGCCGTAACCGGCACCGCGCGTTCGCCCGACCGCGTCAAGCTCATCGATAAACAACAAGCACGGAGCGTTCTTTCGGCCTTGGTCAAACAGGTCGCGCACGCGGCTTGCACCGACACCAACAAACATCTCAACGAAGTCTGAGCCGGACATATGGAAGAACGCCACGTTCGCCTCACCTGCGCAGGCTTTGGCGAGCAGCGTTTTGCCGGTACCCGGTCCGCCGACCAAGAGAACGCCTTTCGGAATCTTGGCCCCCATTTTGGTGAACTTGTCAGGGCTCTTGAGAAATTCCACAACCTCTTGCAGCTCGTACTTCGCTTCCCTGTGCCCGGCAACATCCTCGAAGGTCAGCTTTCCTCCTTCGTCAACAAACCGTTTTGCCTTGCTGCGTCCAAACGAGAACGCCTTGTTGCCGCTGCCCTGAACTTGACGAAACATAAAGAAAATAAAGAAAAAGATAATGAACCAGGGAAGGAACTCAAGCACCATGCGAAACGGTGAAACCGGGCGCTCCATGCCGGTGAAGCGCACGTCGTGCTGCCGCAATTGACCGACCAGATCGGCATCAAAGTATGGAATATGGGTCTTGAACTCGCTGCGTTCACCGTCGGGACTGCGGAAGGTACCGGTGATCTCGGTTTCATCCATTATTGTAACGCTCTCGATCTCACCGGCTTCCAGGTGTGATAGGAACTGCGAGTACGGAATCTCATCGGCCGGTTCCGTGGTGTCGGAGAACAACAGCACGACAAACATGCTGACGATAGCGATGAGAAAGAACAGTGCGAAACGGTTATTCTTGAAGTTAAAGCTCATGTTCCCCGGCTCACGAGGCTCGGGGTTTTGTCGGTTATCGCCGCCGTTGCGATTATTGTTCTGCATTAGCACTTAGACTCCGTCAAAAGTTATTCGAACCGGCTTGGCCGGCGGGGCTTCCGGCGTTGCCGGCGCAGCGACGCGTGCCGCGAGCACGGCCGGGTGCCCGAACGGCTGGCCGAAAATCACGAGAATACCCTCGCGATCTTCCACAATAGGAACCACAGCTCTTTGCTCTTCATTTAAGCCCCACTCTGAAAAGATATTCTTGATCTTCTTGGTTCCGCTGCGGGTAACAACTGTGTCACCGGGGCGCCGTGACCGCACCAGAACCGGCTCGTGTAAGCTGCTCCGGTCGAGCAATAGCCCCCTGTTGTCGCCACCCTCCTCCCACGCTGCCTCCGTGGTGGTAATCGAAAACGTCCCGACGGCACCGATGGGCACGGTGATATCTTTCAATACAACAAAAACATACCCTTTTTTTGCCGTTAGGACAACATCACGCGCGCAGAAAAGCCGCCCTCGCCGGCGCCACACCCGGACTCCGCATCCTTGCAATACAACACCGTCACGCAGCGGAGGCAGGCCCTTCGCGACACGCTCCAGAAACCGAAACGGAAGCGGTGCACCGCCGGGGACTACCAAGTCGTATGCTATGCACAGCACCTCGCGCCGCAGCGGCGGCGGCAGTGCGAAAAACCGCTCGCTATCGCAGCTGAGCCCTTGGCCATCGGGTAGGCGCGCCGTTACCGCTGCCGGCCCGGCCGCTTCGGGGTACGTTACCCCGGGGTGCACAGACGTGAGTTCCCACGGGCAGCGCACGCAGGCCTCGGCGCGCAGGAATTGCGCCAATTGCCGGTGCCGCGCAGCCGCGGCGGTCACCGACGCTCGGTACCCGGGGACAAGCTCATCAAGCAGCGGCAGCAACTCGTGACGAACCCGGTTGCGCGTATAGCTGGGTGAGCGGTTGCTTTCATCCTCAACGTACTCGCCACCCACCGACTGCAGGTACTCGATAATCAGTTTGCGGTCTATCCACAGTAGGGGGCGCAGTACCTCAACGCTGCCGGCGCCCATCGGCAAGGGACCGCGCTCGGGGATTCCCGCAAGCCCGGCCGGCCCGCTGCCGCGCAGGAAGCGCAGCAGCAGCGTTTCAAGCTGATCGTCAAGTTGGTGCCCAGTTGCAACGAAGCGCGCCCCACACTCGGCAGCGGCGGCCGCAAGCTCGCGATACCGCACCGCGCGCGCCGCCGCTTCAGGGCCGCAGCGCGCGCGCTCGGCTTCGCGGTCTACCGTTCCAGGCAGCGGCTCGCGCAGCAGCAAAGGCACCCCAAGCTCCGCGCACGTCGAGCGCACTAGACGCGCTTCGTAGCGATGGGTTGCAGCGGCTCGAAGTCGGTGATTAACGTGAGCGGCACGCAGCTCGAATCCGAGCTCGGCAGACGCTGCGCGCAGCGCATACAACAGTGCAACGCTGTCTGCACCCCCGGAGACCGCCGCCACCACCATGGCTTCGCGAGCGAGATGCGCCCGGCAGAAGGAGCGCACGCGCGCGTTGAGCGGATTACGACCTGACGTTGAACTCATTCATGACCTGGGATAGCTCGCACTCGGCGAGCCGAAGCACCGCTTGTGCGGCTCGCCGGCAGGCATCGTTGATTTGTGCGGCTTCCGAAGCATCCGGGACTCCAAGCACATGCTCCACAACCGAGGCTGCGTGCTCCGGCCGTCCAATACCGATATAGATGCGCGCGAAGTCTTCCGAACCGAGTGCGGCAATGATTGATTTCAGACCCTTATGGCCGGCCGACGATCCACCCCGCTTCAGCCGAATGACTCCGGGCTCCAGGTCGATGTTGTCACAGAGCACAACCAGCTGTTTTGACTCAAGCCCGCTCAGCCGAATCACCCGCTGTACCGCCTCACCGCTCCGATTCATGTACGTGAGCGGGCGCAGCAAACCGACAGAGCCGCCCGCATGCGGATAAACGCCGTACTCGAAACGATTGAACAGCGGTCTACGTAGCTTTACCCCAAAGTGGCCTAACGCTCGAAACCCCACGTTATGTCGCGTTGCGGCGTAGCGCACACCTGGATTACCCAGTCCGGCTGCGAGTAAGACGATGGGGTCTTTACTCTTCGGCTGCTTGTTCACCTGCTTCTTGGGCGCCGGCCTCTTCGCCTTCAAGCTCTCCTACTGCCGCTTCTTCTTCCTCGGCGGGCTCAACCTCAAGCCGCTGATGCTCAACAAGCGCGATAATCTGGTCTTCGTAGCTGAGAATTGCTACACCTTCCGGCGCAGTGATGTCAGTCACATGGATCGCCTCACCGATCTGCAAATGCGAGATATCGATCGTGATTTCCTCGGGAATATCCTCCGGAAGACACTCGATCTCCAGATCACGGGTCGGTAAGGTCAGCACGCCTCCGTCGCGAACGCCGGCCGGTTCACCGGTGGTGTGCACTGCAACGTGAGTCTTGAGCTTCTTGCCACGCTCGATCTCAAAAAAGTCTAGGTGGAGCACGCGGCCGGTCAAGACCTCGAACTGGTAGTCTTTGACAACCACATCAAAGCCCTTGCCGTCGACATCGATATGGATGATTGAACTCTCAGTTGCCGCATTGAATTTCTCGCCAAACTCCCGCGCATCGATTGTGATCGTTTCCGGATCATGATGCCCGTAAATAACCGCGGGGATTTTCCCGGACTTGCGCAAACGCCGCGCGGGTCCGCTGCCGGCAGCGGTGCGCGGTTCAGCCTTAAGTATCCTAGCTTCCATCAGGTTGCTACTCCTTATACTGCTACTGGAACGGCAGGACTGGTGACCTGTAAACGCCGGGTGGGAATTGAGCTGCTTGTTAGTATCCAACCCCACGTAACCGTGCTGTCTAGATATAGCACACGAGGTAGCTTAAGGCAAGGGCCCGGCAACAGATAACGCTTGCGCATGCGCCGGCGCCATACTACCGTGAACCCAATTCCGCAACAGATGGAGGTATAGCGATGGAGAACACGGCATGGCAAGTTGTTGTAGAAGCTCTTGCCGCCGAGGGCGTTGAGTACGTTTTCGGAATGCCCGGATACCCCAAGCTTTTGTACGATGCACTGTACGACAGTTCCACAATAGAGGCCGTACATGCCCGCGAGCAGAGCGGCGGCACGGTGTGGTCAGGCGCATTCGAAGAACTACGCCGCCTTGCCGATGAGCTTCACATTCCGGTGCTGACCACCGCCTCAGGACGCGGCAGTATCGATGAGCGCCACCCGCTGGCGCTCGGTTCGACCGGACTTTACTTCACCCGCGTGGGCCGGGAGACATTTCTTGACGCAGACCTGCTTCTGATCCTTGGCAGCCGCAATGACCACTTCGAGACCGGGGCATGGAAGTACCGTCCTGAGGGTGCCAGAATCGTACAGATTGACATCGACGCTGCCGCCTTTGGGCGAAATTGGATACCAGACATCGGGGTCGTCGCCGACGTCCGCGCCGCTCTCACCGACATCCTCGCGCTTGCGCGGCCCAGCTCACAGCAGCACGTCCGGCGAGCGAGCGAGATTGCCGAAACCAAGCGCGCCTACGTAAGAGAGGTAGAACACGAGTGCCCACGCGGTTACGAGCGCGTAAAAACTAAGGGGGTACCGGCGAAATACCGGCAGGTATTCGGTCCCGAGGCGCTATTGGAGGCGCTATTGCTTAACGAAAACGGCAGTCAAGACTTGTGGTCGTACTACTCGCCGTACTTTCGTACACCGGTCAACGGTTGTGTACCACCTGGGGCTCAGACATGCATGGGCGCAGGGGTCGCAGGCGCTGTCGGCGCCAAGCTCGCTCGACCTGAGGAGACTGTGGTCTGCATCAGTGGAGACGGCGCGTTCCGAATGTACATGCGCGAGCTAACCACCGCCGCGCAGTACCGCCTTGGGATTACTTATCTTGTACTGAACAATAAGGCTCTCGGGTGGATCAAATACCATCAGCGCCGCAACAACGGCCGCTACATCGCGAGCGAGTTCAGTGTCCAACCCGATTTCGCCGCCGTGGCCGAGGCATCGGGTTGTGTTGGACTACGCGTGGGTAAGCCTCACGAGCTGCAGCCCGCTTTAGAACGCGCACGTGAAGCCAACGCAGCCGACGTACCCGCAGTGCTTGACATCGTGGTCGACGACGAAACCGCCCCGGGGTTCAACGCCTAACACCATGACATGTTCGGCTATGGTGATGCGTAAGCGCGGACATGTTTCGAAGCTATTGTATTGATGCCCGACATCCGGCGGCCGTTTAAGGCTGCAGCGCGGTAACGCGGCCGGCGACACCCGATTCGACGTCCACCCGGGAGCGCGGCCTTCTGTTCTGGGACGGCAGGATTCGAACCTGCGAATGCCGGGATCAAAACCCGGTGGCTTACCGCTTGCCGACGTCCCAATCTCGCATCGTGTGCTAACGTGCGCGGGTACGTATTTACCCGAAAACCTTCCTGCAGGTCAAGAGGTGGGAGGCACGAAAGGATTTGCTGGTGCGCGTACCGGCAGATCGAGAATCGGAGCTGCTAAGGCTCATCGCCGGAAGCGTGGTGATCGCTACCTCCGGAATCGTCGCCGGGTGCATCCTGCTGAGCGGTCTCGTCGTCACCGAGCGTTTCGTAGGTCTCGAGAATACGCCCCTGCAACTCGGTACGGAACTCCGAATTGATTGGATGGGCCACGTCCTTGTACTCACCGGTCTTCGTCTTTCGGCTCGGCATTGCGATGAATACGCCGCTCTTGCCCTCGATGATCTTCACGTTATGGATCACGAAACAATCATCGAAGGTTACGGTTACGTACGCTTTCAATTTACCTTCGCCGCTTACTCGCCGGATCCGAATGTCTGTGATCTGCATCAGGCTGCTCCTTCGACGTTGTCCCACGGTCGCTTCACTACACGGAACCCTGCGCTTCGCCTTTTCGTGCTTGGGCCGAAAACAACAGATCCTCCATATTAACTGAAACTTATACGCAAATAGCGACGGCTGTCAAATCATCATTATGCGTATTCGAAGGATTATGATCGCTTTGTGGCGTCCTGGGCCGGAAACACCACCTGACCATCAAGCCAGAGGCGCTCGAGCTCATAAAACGCTCGCAGATCGGCAAGCATTACATGAATCACGGCGAACCCGCAGTCAAACAGCACCCATCCCGAGTCATCGTGGCGCTTCTGGGATTTTGCGGGCTCGATTTCCAGCTCCACCAGCAAATCGCGAATACGCCGCACTAACCCGTGCAGATGGGTTACACTGCGCGCGCTGGTGATCACGAAGTAATCGGTGATCGTTGATACCGCGCCGATATCAAGCGCCACTGTATAAATACCGCCTTCATCAGCGATCTGCTGTGCCAGGGCAAGAACCTGCATTCTCTCGTTTTGTGAGGTTTTAATATTGTCTGTCATAGCACTATCTGACATAGCGTCCATCGAAATCGTTCCCTAGGATTACAGTAACATCTACGTTCGGAAGCGTCGACAGGCTACTCTCGGTCATGATCCTCGAGCTCCCTACGATCTGCGCCGCACGCTCAGCGTAGGCGGGATCGCCGGTGCGACTGATGAACACTGTGTTTTCAACCTCGTTGGTCTCGGCGTTGCCGATTGAGACCACTTCAAACCCATACCCCTCGTATAGTTCGCGGGTACGGCGGGCTAACCCATTCACGTCCGTGCCGTTGAGAATCTCCAGCCGCACCGTGGCACCATCGAGCAGGAGGGTTTCCTCAGAACGCAAGGTCTCGCGCAGTTGCCGCACGGTCTCGCGCAGCCAGCGACCTTCGAAGTGCGGAAACAACAGCTCCTGTGAGCCACCCTCGGCGTCCACGGTGCGGCTGACGCCCTGAATGCGGCGGTAGACCATCTGTTCGGAGGCCAGTTCCCCCAAAGCAGCGCTAAGCGCGACCAGAGCCCGCCGGTCTAAGTTGCTGGTCACCCGATCCTGGAGGTACGGCGCAACTTCACGCCGGCCGAGGTGTTCGCTGCGCTCCCCAATGCGCAACAGCACCCGCTGCAAGAAGCGCTGCAATCTCGTTACGCGCTCGACACCGCTCTTGTGCTCAAGCGTCGCCGCGAGGTACTGACCCGCCTTGTGGCCGTCAAGGACGACATTTCCGCCCGGGAAAACCTGCCCGCTGTTGAGCGACTCCACCACCGTATCGGAGAGAAATAGCTCAACACCTCCGGCGAGATCAATGATTTCGCTAAGGTCTTGCTCTTCGATCGCGAGATGGAACTCCACGTCGAGGTCCAACATCGAGGCGATTTCCTCGCGGTAGCGCTGCGGTCCATACTCCATGAACAGGCGATCGATACGGTCCACACGCTGCAGGTCGCCGATGACCGTGCCAAGGTTACCGGGAACATCGATCAGGCTCGCTCGCCTGGTTTCGGGCTGATACAGCAGCACTTGCGTTACCACCGGTTCGCCCTCGCGCGTGATGGCGACCACCACCGCGAACTCCTCAGCGGCCGAGATGTGATCTGTGATACGATCGGTTTGCACCTGAAGGCGAATAAGAGTCACCGTACCGACAATTGTGACGAGAATCAGAATCCCGAAGAAAATGCCGGCATCAAATTTTCGCTTGCTATTTCCGTTGCCCACGCTTACGTTACCGGACCTCAACGGTACAGCGACTGTGCGGTGATCATTGCGTGCACCGCATCCGGAACCAAGTAGCGGAAGTTCCGTCCGCTTCGAATTCGTGCCCTAACTTCAGATGATGACACCGGCAACGGCGCGTTGTCAATACGCTTGTAACGCCCTACTTGCCCGGTGTCTATTGCACCTTCGCGGTACGCAACTAAGATATCGACGAGTTGCTGCAATTTCTTGACTTCGCGCCACTGCGAAAAGTTGTGCGTGAGATCATCGCCGATGATTAAGCCGGGATTAGGCTCATCGGGGTAACGATCCAGCAGGTACTGCACGGTGCCAATCGTATACGAGACGCCGCGCTGCTCGAGCTCAAACTCGTCAATCGTGAACTCGGGACGGTCGGCGATCGCCGCTTGCAGCATAACCAAGCGGTCTTCCTCACCGGCCGACGGGCGGTCGTCCTTGTGCGGCGACCGATAGGCCGGAACAAAGATCACCCGGTCGTATCCAAAGGCGTGCAACACCTCATCAGCAATAAACAAATGACCTAGATGGACCGGATCAAAACTACCGCCGAAGATCGCGTAGCTCACCGCTCAAGTCCCTCATCCAGCGTCTGCAGCAACATTGTGCGAAGATCCTCGAGCCCGGACCGGGTGAGAGTTGATACCGCGACAACTCGAGTGTTCGACAAGCTATTCTCGACCACGCGTCTAAACTCGCTGAGCTCCATGTGCTCGGGATCGAGATCCAGCTTGTTCGCGATCACCAGCCGCGGCTTGGCTACCAGCTCGGGCGAGTACGTCGCGAGCTCTCGTTCCAGCAGCCGGTAACTTTCTACGGCACTATCGCTTCCGAGCTCAACAACGTAGGCAATCGCGGCAGTTCGCGCGAGATGTCTGAGAAACGTAGTGCCGAGCCCGGCGCCCTGTGCCGCACCTTCAATGATTCCAGGAACGTCAGCCAGCACCACATCACGGTCATGCCGGCGGAAGACGCCGAGGTATGGTGTGCGCGTGGTGAACCGGTAGCTCGCGACGCGCGGCCGCGCCGCGGTCAGCGCGCGCAAGAGGCTGGACTTCCCGGCATTCGGACGCCCCAGCAACCCGATGTCCGCGATGAGCTGCAGCTCAAAACGCGCTGTAAGCTGCTCACCGGGTTCGCCCGGCTGCGCGAAACGCGGAGCCCGATTGTGCGCGGTCTTGAAATACGCGTTCCCGCGCCCACCGCGGCCACCGCGCAGCAACACCTTTTCTTCGCCTTCTTCTAACAGCTCGCCGCGCCGCTCACCGCTTTGGTGGTCGCTCACGATAGTACCCGGCGGCACATCAATACGTGCATTTTGCCCCGCGCGCCCGTTTCTGTTGGCCCCCGCCCCCGGCTCGCCGTCACGCGCTGCCACGCGGTCGCGTATCGCCAGGTGAGAAAGCGTCTTCAAGTTGGATTTACAGACCAAAATCCCGTCGCCGCCGCGACCGCCGTCACCACCGTCCGGGCCGCCTTTCGGCTTGTACTTCGCTCGCAGAAACGATACCGAACCCGCACCCCCGTGACCGGCGCTGAGCTGAAGCACGACCTCGTCGACGAAGCGATTCACCTAAACCGGTTCGATAGACACGAGCTTGCGTCCCTTGCGCTCGTGAAACGTAATGCTGCCGTCGGCTTTCGCGAACAGGGTGTCGTCCTTGCCGATGCCCACAAAGCGCCCGGGGTGAAACTTCGTGCCGCGCTGCCGTACGATGATGGTACCGGCCTGCACGATCTCACCGCCGTAGCGCTTTACGCCGAGTCGCTTGGATTCGGAATCCCGCCCGTTCTTTGAGCTGCCGCCGCCCTTCTTATGTGCCATCTCATATTCTCCTCTGATATTCTACAGCCGATTGCCCTCATCGGCCGGCGGTTGCCGTATCGGTCCTGCCGATTGAAAGCTGCACCTCTTCGGGAAACCCCTCGGCAAGCTCACGCAACCCTTGTATAAGCACCTCGGTAACGCCGAGCGCGTACTCGGCGCCGGTGTCCTGTGGAGCTATAAGCTCAATCTGCATCATTCCCGGGTGCGGTGCCGTACCGGTCATTGTGAGCTCCGGCCGGTCGGCAAGCGCCTGTGCCGAAGCCTTCAGCAACGTGCTTACCCCCACGCAGGCAGCACTGTGGTCGGCTCGTGCGTGCCCAGCTGAGCTGAGCCTCGCCAGCACGCCGTTTACCGCACGCTCAACGCGAACCTCGATCATGCCGCTCGCACCCGCATACCGCCGTTACCTCGTGATCTCCCTTACCCGCAGCATAGAGTAGGACTGTCGGTGCCCATACTTGCGCGAATAATTCTTACGGCGCTTGAATTTCAGCACCGTAATCTTCTTATCGCGGCCGTGTTCCTCAACAACACCTTTTACCGCGGCATCCTTGAGGTAAGGCTGCCCGATGCGCGAGTTGTCGCCGTCTTTCAGCATCAAGACCGTGTCGAACTGTACGACATCACCCTTTTCACCGCTGAGTTTATCGACCTTGAGAAGAGCACCCTCCTCGGCCTTGTACTGTTTGCCTTGAATCTCTACCACTGCGTACATCAGAATTGTCCTTCTTGTTTTCTCGCTCCGGCGTATAGGCAAGACTATATAGCACATGCAGCGGCGAGGGTCAAGCCGGCTGCGGCTGAGCAGCGCCCGCGGGCGGCCGCAGTCTGCAGGACTGCGGTCTTGTGTTAACAAACCCATCGGGCCGGACGGCATAAACGCCGTCATAGTTTGCGCTGCCGGATCCTCCCGGCCATCAGAAAGAGCTTAGCGCTCACCGACATCCGTGAACTCGAACTGCTGTGCAGCACGGCCGCCGTGCTTGATTTGGCGCACGATCTGTTTCTGAACGGCAAACGGCTGGGGCAGCTTCGATCGCGCCGCCACACGCACTCGCGTGCCGTTCATATGAATCCAGGTCGTCGTTGTCGTTACCCGATGCTTATCGCGTCGTTCCTGCTGCAAAAACTCCGCTCCGCGGCGGCAGCGGATATCTTCATCCGTAAGTATACATCCCCGGGGACAGACGATACACACCACTCCCGTGGTCACGACGTCCCGAGCAGGGACCGACCAGCGCGACCGGAATTGCCCGGGCCGGTGCGATTCAACGGTACGCTGTAGCGGTATTCCTCTTACACGGTCAACCGCACGGTCGGCAGCGTACTCCCCCTGCGCGGACGCTCCGTCGGCGAGGTCGTGGATCTCTAGGGCGTTACCGGCGACAAAAACTCCGTCGAGACTGCTGTGCAGGTTAGCGTCTATCGGCTCATCTTGCGCGAGCCCCAGAAGCTCCCGGTTTGGCAGAAGTCCGGCAGAAAGCACGACCGTGTCGCACGCGACGAGCCGCTCGGTTCCGGCAACCGGCCGCGCCTCGTCTTCGCAGCCTTTGATCTGAGCAACGGTCACTCCCGCTACGCGCGAGGCGCCGTGGATCTCCACGATCTGGTGTTCGAATTGGGGCTCAATCTCGAAGTCATCAAGACACTGCACTTTGTTGCGAAGCAGTCCAACGACAAACCGGAGGCGTTCGAAGACAGCGAGGACTTCGTAGCCCTCGAGCTGCAGTCGGCGCGTCATGATCAGACCGATGTCGCCGGTTCCCTGCACCACGACGCGCTTGCCGATACGATAGCCGAACAGGTTGATCAACTGCTGTGCCTGCCCCGCGGTGAAGACGCCTGCGGGCCGCGAGCCGGCGATCCGCAGATTCTCACGGGTACGCTCGTACGAACCGGTGGCAAGCACAACCGCTTGGGCGTCGACACGGACAACGCCGTGCCGGTGCGAAATAAGTGTAGCCCGGGGACCTTCCTGTAGACCAGTAACGGTGGTTTCCAGCATCACCTCGATACGCCGTTTGTCAGCCTCCGCTCTCAGCCGAGCCAGGTACTCCGGCCCGGTAAGGTCTTCTTTGTAATACTCCAGACCAAACCCGGTATGGATACACTGGCGCAGAATTCCGCCGGGATACGGATCGCGGTCTACAACGAGCAGACTGCGGATGCCGTGATCCCAGGCACGGATAGCCGCGGCAAGTCCGGCGGCACCGGCACCAACTATGAGCAGCTCGAGCTGACGCTGATGATGATGATTGGGCGACACGCTATTCGGTCTCCATACCCTCAAAGATGGGATGCACGGGCAGCCCTCTCGCTACCGCACCAATATCGTACCCCTGGCGCAAGATCTCGCGCGAAAGTGGTCCCAAACAAAACGAAGACTGACACCGTCCGAGCGTGGCATGGGTTCGCTTGCGAATCGCGTGAATAGACACCGCGCCGAGCGGGTTATTGACGGCCTGCACGACCTCGGCCCGCGAAACCTGCTCGCAATGGCATAGGATATCCCCGTAGGCGGGATCCTGCGCCCATAGCCGCCGTTGCTGTTCCTGAGGCAGGTGCCGCAAACGAGGTATCGGGTCACGCCGCACCTGCCATGTTTTGTTCGGCAAGAGCTCGCACTGTGGCGCAATAAACTCCTCGATTACGTGACGGGCGATGGCGGGAGCCGCCGTCAATCCCGGTGATTCAATCCCCAGCAGGTTGACAACGCCGGGACGCGACCCAGACTCCCGGATATAGAAGTCCTTGAAGCGGACCGGACTCCCGGATCCAAAGAGCTTAGGACGGACACCGCTGTAGGTCTTAATGGTCTGAAAAGGCGCGAGCGCCGGTACCAGTTCGAACGCTTCACGGCGCAAAGCCTCAAGGACCTCTGCGGTGTTGGCGGTATCTTCGGGATCGGCAATGGACTCGGCCGAAGGTCCCAGCAGGATACCCCCGTTTACCGTTGGCGTGACGTGTACGCCCAGCCCGCCACCGGACTGCGGAGGCACCGGATAGACCGCCATAGTGACCACCTCGGTGGAAGCCTCTTCCAACAGCTGGTACTCACCCCGCCACGGGTAAACTGTTTCTGCAGGCGTCTCGAGTAAGCCCATGACCTCATCCGCCTTTACCCCGGCCGCATTGATAACGAGTTTAGCCGACACTCGGCGACCGTCGGCGGTATGCAGCAGATAAGCGCCGGAGGCACCGCGGCCGATAGCCGTTAGCTCGGCATTCAACATGACCTCGGCGCCGTTGAGCACCGCATTCTCCGCCATCGCAATCGCCATTTGGTATGGCAGGGTGACGGCCGTCTCCTCCGACAATAACGCGTACTTCCCGGTGACCGCCGGCTGAAGAGCCCTGATCTGCCTATGGTTTATGAGCGATAGTCCCGGCACCCGGTTCTCGGTTCCCTGATCGAGAAGTCGTCTGAGATACGGCAGTTCCGTGTCATCCTTCGCAATCACCAGTTTCCTGCAGCTTTGCACCGGGACGCCGAGGTCGCGCGCGAGTGCCTTGTACTGCCGGATCCCCTCTACGTTTAAGCGCGCCTTGAGCGACCCGCGGGGCACCATAAACCCGGCGTGCAGCACCCCGCTATTCGCCTTGGTGATCCCCTCGGCGACGTCGTGATGCTTGTCCAGAAGCACCGTTCGAACGCGGTATCTCGAGAGCTCATGCAGGAGTGCCGCGCCGACGATACCGCCGCCGACGATGGCGATGCTATAAGCGGGGTCTCCGGCCTTATTTCCGGCAGCACTCATGAGGCGGTTAATGTGTTTCGCCGAACACGGCCGCATACAGCCTGGTAGTTCGAAAGCGCCGGCCGCTATCGGGACTATATTGGGTCTCAAGGAGCCCAAAGCTCTCGGCGAAATCACCGATGAAATGTGCCGAGACGGCTCCCCCAATGAGCTCGGGCAGGCCGAACGCATCACGCGCTGAATCGTCGTAACGCGCTCCGCGCTGCCGCAGTTGCTCGCGCTCCCGGGCTACTGCGGCTGCAAGCGGTGGGACGGCGGCGATAAAGCGCTCGGTTAGCCGCGACGCGGGAATCCAATCCGCAGTCTCCCGCTGCAACACGCCCGCGGCGTAGAACAAAAACCCGGCGGATTCCCGCAGATGCGGCACCGCCGGCAGCCACGGGTGGTAATCCCACTCGAACCTGAGAAACATCTCCTCAAGCAGGTGGTGGTACAGAATAAGCGGCCCGGCGGCGAGCTCGGCCACAGACAACCGGCCGGCGCTCGCCCGCGCCGGTGTATCTGCCGCGACAAAGCGCTTGCCGTTGTAGTCGACGAGCCCGGCTGCCTCGAGCAGCTTACGGTATAGCTGGAACTCAGGCCAGTCACCCTCTTTTTTCGGCCGGTAGCGATCCCAACCGGCCGCTGATTCGAACGGCGGCGGGATGACGTGCCGCTCAAACGCCTCGGCAACCACTTTGGTCGCAACATAACCCGCCTGCGTCGCCGCCACCGACCCCTCGGCGACGGCTTTGTTGATGAACCACCGCGCAAAGCTCACCGCCGGCGCATCCGCAACGCTGCGTTCAGGGTCCAGCCCGCGCGCCCGGAGTGCCGCGGCGATTCCGGCAGCGTTGCGTACCACAAGCGCACCGGGAACGTCGGGAACGCTACGGCGAGTCAAGGCCACATACGCTTTTGGGGAAAGCCCAAAACGATCGGCTGCGCCGCTTGCAGGGCCGCCGGGCGTATCGGGCGTTGCGGGGCCGAAAGGCTCCTCGAACATCGCGCTCAGCTTCTCACTCAAGGGTGTGACCTTCGCCGGGTCAACCCCAAGAGCCGCAGCGATCTCTTCGTCGCTCTCGGTTCGACCCTCGTTATGGTTTTCACTGAGACGGTTGAGGATCGCCTGCAGCTCATCGCCGCTGGGAAGGCTGGCGTCATCGAGATCGTCTTCGTCTTCCAGTGCTTCTTCGTCGAATTCTCCCTCGAATTCGCCTTCGGCGCGGCGAGCGGAGAACCGATCCTCAAGTCGGCGCAACTCGTCCGCACAGTCGAGGATCTTGTGCGCGGCGGCGTAGGCCACCATAGACGCACGTACTTCCGGTTCCTCAGGAAACACGCAGACCGCGGCAACCGCGTCGCGGCCGCGCCGGTAAGCCTCTTCGCTCATCGCTGCGAGGTAGCAGCGATCATCGGAATACGACAGGTAGAGCGCAGGGTCGTGCATCGGCGAGGCTTCACCCGGATACAAAGCGCCGGCGTCATCGTCGAAAATTGCAAGCGCCAGGTGCTCACCGGCCGCTTTCAGACTGAGCGCCCAGTCGGCTTCGTCCATGGCCGCCGCCGGCTCGCTCAGCACCGCCGAGGCTGCACATCTCCACAACGGCACACCGCGGCCGGCAACCCCCGGGGCGTCGCTGAACCGTATGAGTTGCAGGAACGCGAGCGGATTAGCGGCGATGACGTCCGAGAGATTGGTAGTCCGCCCGACCACGCCGGCCAAGCGCGGGTACTCCGGGCCCCCGGGGTGCTGTGTTGCGAAACGAGCAACATCGGCGAAGAACAAAAGATCCTCAGGTTCCAGAGAGCGAAAGGGCAGCACCACGCCGTAGGTCTGAAACGCGCGGCCATCGTCCCAGAGTTGCGTGAGAAACAGCTTGATGCCGTGACGGTAGTGATCACCGACGCTCGGCGAGTACAACAGCAACGACTGCCATTGTTCGCGGACGCGCTCGGCCTGTTGTGACCCATTGGAGCCGGCCGGCAACCAGGAGCTCGGCGGATCACCAAGCGGTACGATCTCCAGGAGATTGTCCCCGTAGTCGGCGATGACGGTGAACGCGATGTAACACCAGGGGCGTTCACGCCAGCAGCGCGCCATGCTCGTTAATTCGTCGGGAAGCTCTTTCTTCATCACCCGGCAGAACGCCGCCGCACGCTCGCGCGAGCCGAACAACGCCGCGTTTGCGAGCATACCGCGTACACTGTCTTCCCACCCTTCGGGGTAGCGCTCCCACTCGGGCTCAAGAGCGTCGTACGCGCGAAACCAACGA
Source organism: Spirochaetaceae bacterium (assembly GCA_003556605.1). Classification (GTDB taxonomy): domain Bacteria; phylum Spirochaetota; class Spirochaetia; order DSM-27196; family SLAA01; genus B1Sed10-166. Next base: position 16,527 of record PWQX01000051.1, on the reverse strand, counting down.
TCGATGAGCCGTTTCCGCCGGGCGTACTCGAAAGCATGCGGCAGCAGCTGGTTCAACTGCGCCGAGCGGCGCTTGCAGTCAACCTCACGAGGTATATCGGGCTTTTCGATCGGCATCTCTTTCCCATCCTCCGTCAAGAAGACGTGCCGGACAAGCAGCAGGTGTCCGGAGACGGTATTCTTTCCTATAGAGGATAACTCGTTCCACGCGGAGTTTCTACCGACACGGACCTAATCGGAAAGCACGAACGAGACTGCAGTACCATCAAAAGGCTTTCGGGCGCTGAACCGACCACTCGTTTCCTCGCCTGCGTGAGTTCCGCCCTACAGCGAGCGGCGCCACCCTTTAAGCGGCACAGCCGAAATCACCGCTACCGCAGTCAAACGCGACGCGTACCTGCGGGCCGAAAAGCTCCGCAGCAATTGACAGCCGCAGCAACGTATGGTTCCATAGCGGGGAATCATGGCTGCAGTACATCTCACGCAGCACATTCGCACGGCGCTCAAGCAGGACGGCCGAAAGGCCGCGGGGAGCTCGGTTCCCTCCGCGCAGCAGATCGCCGCGGTGCTGCAACTGCTTGAAGATGGTGCCACCGTACCGTTCATCGCGCGCTACCGCAAGGAACGCACCGGCGGGCTCGATGAGCTCCAGATCAGGGCGGTAGCGCATACCCGCGACAAAGTTATAGCTCGCGAGGACCGCCGCGCGAGCATCCGGACATCGCTTGAGAAGCTCGGAGTCTTGACCCCGGAGCTCGCCGAACGGCTTGAGCAGGCTACTACAACCACTGAGCTCGAGGATCTCTACATCCCCTACAGGCCGAAGCGTAAGACACGCGCCTCCACTGCGGCCGGTGCCGGCCTCACTCCGGTTGCCGCCGCGCTTGCGCTCAACCGCACCGCTGACCCCAACGGTTTCGCCGCCGACTACCGCAACCCCGAAGCCGGCTTCGAGACCACTGAGCAGGTACTCGCCGGCGCGCAGGATATCCTCGCTGAGGTGATCGCCGAGCACCCTGACATCCGCGCGGCGGTACGCGCGTTGTTTGAGGCCGAGGCCGTGCTCAGCGCGGCGCGTAAGCCCAGCGTCAAAGCCGAGGGCGAGGCGCTGCAGTACCAGGACTACTTTGACCACAAGGAGCCGGCGGCGCGCGCGCCGTCGCACCGCGTGCTCGCGTTGCTGCGGGGCGAAAAGGCCGGCTTCTTGCGGGTGTCGATCACACCGCGCGCGGCGACGGTGCGCGACATCGTGCTTGCGCAGGTTCTGCGCCGCAAGATATCGTACGGTCACCTCGGCGCTGAGTTTGGCGGCGTCGAGGGTGCAACTGCGGAGAACGCTGCCGCACGAACGTCCGCAGCGCCTGCCGAAGCCGCGCGGGGCGATCCGAACGGGCGTTATCACTCCGCCTGCGCCGCGGTGCTCGAACAGGCCGTCGCCGATGCGTGCGACCGCTTGTTGTTGCCGGCAATAGAAACGGAGTTTCGAACAGCATTGAGGCAACGCGCCGAACAGACGGCGATCGCGGTATTCGCCCGTAATCTCGAAGAGCTGCTGATGGCTGCCCCGCTGCCGGGTACCGCAATCCTCGCGATTGACCCGGGCTTGCGCACGGGCTGCAAGGTGGCGTGTCTCACTACGCACGGTGACCTGAGCGTCACAGCGACCATTTACCCGCTTGCGCCGCGCAAGAAGACCGCGGCGGCGGCTGCACGGCTGCAAGAGCTTGTACAGCAGTATCAGATCGGCGCCATCGCGGTCGGCAACGGCACCGGTGGTCGCGAGGTGCAGCGCTTCGTCGAAGGTTTGGCACTCGGCATTCCGGTTATCTCGGTCAACGAGAGCGGCGCCTCAGTGTACTCGGCCTCCGCAATCGCGCGCGAGGAGTTGCCGGACCAAGACGTTTCGGTGCGCGGGGCGGTTTCGATCGGCCGTCGCCTCGCCGACCCCTTGTCCGAGCTTGTGAAGATCGACCCAAAAGCCATCGGTGTGGGGCAATACCAACACGATGTCGACCAGAGGGCGCTCAAGGCGGCACTCGATGAGGCAGTACTCTCGTGCGTGAACCGCGTTGGCGTAGACCTAACAAGCGCCGGGGCGCCGCTCTTGTCTTACGTATCCGGGCTCTCGCCGCGCTTGGCGCGCGCAATTGTAGGGTATCGCAGCACCGCCGGAGGAGTCAGCAACCGCAAGCAACTGCTAGAGGTCCCGGGGTTCGGCGCCAAAACATTCGAACAGGCGGCCGGCTTTCTCCGCATAAGCGGCGGCGATGAGCCGCTTGATGCCGGCGCCGTCCATCCCGAACGCTACGAGCTTGTACGTCGCATGGCCACGGACGTTGGGGTCACCGTGGACGTGCTGCTCAGCGATCGTGAAGCGCGTGCGCGCATTGAGCTGTCGGATTACGTTGACGATGAAGTCGGGCTGCCGACACTATCCGACATCATGCATGAGCTCGAAAAACCGGGTCGTGACCCGCGCGGCGTGCTCGAGCCGGTGCGATTTGCCGACGTGCACGCCATTGACGAGCTGAGCGCCGGGATGAAGCTCCCTGGTGTCGTCACTAACATCGCCGCTTTCGGGGCCTTCGTGGACATCGGCGTGCACCAAGACGGCCTGGTGCACATCAGCAAGCTCGCGAAACGGTTCGTTTCCGACCCGCACGAAGTTGTAAAGATCGGCATGCCGGTCACCGTGACGGTTCTCGCCGTGGACGCGGCACGCAAACGCATCTCGCTCTCGTTGGTGTAACCGGGCGGAACACAAGCCGGCCGAACACCACCGAAAGCAGTACCCCGCGGCGGCCGCTTTGCTTACTTCACCGCTGTCTCACGGCAGCTGGGTGCTTCCCATGAGATAGCGGTCCACTTCCCGAGCAGCGAGGCGACCCTCTTTAATCGCCCACACCACCAGCGACTGACCGCGGCGTGCATCACCCGCGGCAAACACACCGGGCACCGACGTGCTGTGCTCCCCGAACTCGGCTCGGATATTGCTTCGCTCGTCGGTCTCAAGGCCTATCGCATCCACGAGCTCCTGCTCGGGCCCCAGAAATCCCAGCGCAAGTAATACCAGATCCGCCGGCCACTCTTGCTCGCTGCCGGGGATCTCTACCGGACGGGGGCGGTCGCCGGGCGGTTTATTCCACTTCACGCGAACCGTGCGCACGGCGCGCACGCGCCCGTGCGCGTCGTCTAGAAACTCTTTGGTCATTATCGCGAACTCGCGCGGATCGGCCCCGTAGGCGCTCACGACCTCGCTGTGCCCGTAGTCGCTCTTGTAAAGCCGCGGGTATACCGGCCACGGATACTCGCCCGTGCGCGCCGAGGCCGGTTTCGACAGCAGCTCGAAGTTCTTCAGCCCCGCACAGCCGTGCCGCACCGCCGTGCCGATGCAGTCGTTGCCGGTGTCGCCGCCGCCGATCACGATCACGCGCTTAGCGCGCGCGGAGATTACAGCTTTCCCGCCGTTGTACGTACCGCGGCCGTTGCCGTACCCGTTACCATCGTCGCTCTCGTTCGCTGCGCTCGGTTCGAGAACGCGTTTGGTGCTCGCCGTGAGAAAATCCATCGCGAAGTGTATGCCCTGCAGCTCGCGCCCAGGCACCGGCAGATCACGCGGCCTGGTGGCGCCGGTGGCCACAACCACCGCGTTAAACTCGTTGCGCAGTTGTTTAGGGTCGATATCGCGCCCTACCCAGACTCCCGGCCGGAACGTGATACCTTCGACGGTCAAGATGTCGTTGCGTCTCTGCACAAGCGCCTTGTCGAGCTTCATGTTCGGGATTCCGTACATCAGCAGTCCGCCGATACGGTCTTCACGCTCAAACACCGTAACCAGGTGCCCGGCTTGGTTCAGCTGATCGGCGGCTGAAAGCCCTGCCGGACCGCTTCCGATCACCGCAACGTGCTTACCAGTGCGCGTGTGCGGTATACGGGGCTTTATCAGCCCGCCGGCGTAGGCACGGTCGATGATCGCGCACTCATTGTCTTTAATCGTTACCGCCGGCTCATTGATCGCCAGTACGCACGCGCTTTCGCACGGCGCCGGGCACACGCGTCCGGTGTATTCCGGGAAGTTATTCGTCTTCATGAGCCGCTGGAACGCTTCGTCCCAGCGACCGTGGTACACGAGGTCGTTCCACTCGGGAATCAAGTTATCGACCGGGCAGCCGAAGCTCGACTGGCAGAACGGAACCCCGCAGTCCATGCAGCGCGCACCCTGACGGCGTCGTTCCTCTTCGTCGAGCTCAAGGTGAAACTCGTTGTAATCCCTTATTCGCTCGGCCGCGTCGCGGTCAATGACGCTGCGGCGCTCGTACTCCATGAACCCGGTGGGCTTACCCATGGACTACCTCCCAGGTACTTGCACGTTGTACATCAAGCGTGCGGCGGAACTGAGGTGAAATTACCTTCACGAACTCGCCCTCACACTGCGCCCAGTTCTCCAGCACGTACTGTGCAACCGGCGAGCCGGTGTAGAATACGTGCTCGCGCACCAGGCCGCGCACGGTCTCGATGTCCTGAGCGGCGAGCTGCTCGGCTTCCACCAATTCGCGGTTAATTCTGCTCGGAAAATCGCCGCTGCGGTCCCAGACGTAGGCAATTCCACCGCTCATTCCGGCAGCGAAATTGCGGCCGGTTGGGCCGAGGATCACCGCACGGCCTCCGGTCATGTACTCGCAACCGTGGTCGCCCACACCTTCTACTACCACGTAGGCGCCCGAGTTGCGCACGCAGAAGCGCTCGGCGGCGACGCCGCGGAAAAACGCCTTCCCCATCAGCGCACCGTACAACGCGACGTTTCCGATGAGGATGTTTTCCTCGGCGCGGAAGCGCGCGTCGTGCGGCGGGTACACTACGATCCGCCCGCCCGAGAGCCCTTTGCCGACGTAGTCGTTAGCATCTCCCTCCAGCTCAAAGGACACACCGTGCGCGAGCCACGCACCGAAGCTCTGCCCCGCCGAACCGGTGAACTTCGCCCGTACGCAGTCCGCGGGTAGGCCGGCCGACCCGTGCTGTTTGGTGATGAAGTGACTCAGCATTGTGCCGGTGGCACGATCGGTGTTGGCGATCGGCAGATCAAGCTGAATCGGTTCTTTATGCTCTATCGCGCCGTTGCATTCTTCAATCAAATGTCGATCAAGCACGCTCTCGATGCCATGATCCTGCGCGATGCAGCAGATCACTCCGCTGTGTCTGCTGCCGGCAGTAGGCTTGGTGAGGATCGCCGAGAGGTCGATACCTGCGCTCTTCCAGTTGCGCACTTCCTCGTCGGCCATGAGATACTCTACCTTGCCTACCATCTCGTCGACGGTGCAAAAGCCGAGCTCGGCCATGATAGCCCTCAAGTCCTCAGCGACAAACCGAAAGTACGCAATTACGTCCTCCGGCCGGCCGGTGAACTTGCGCCGCAGGGTCTCGTCCTGCGTAGCGACCCCAACCGGGCAGGTGTTCTTCTCGCACTTTCGCATCATAATGCAGCCGAGTGAGATCAATGCCGAGGTTGCAAAGCCGAACTCTTCAGCGCCGAGCAGCGCGGCGATTGCGACGTCGCGACCGGTCTTGAGCTGCCCGTCAGTCTGCAACACTACGCGACTACGCAGATCGTTGATGACGAGCGTCTGGTGCGTCTCAGCGAGCCCAAGCTCCCACGGCACGCCGGAGTGCTTGATACCGGTGAGCGGAGATGCACCGGTTCCACCGTCGTGCCCCGAAATTAAAATATGATCCGCGTGCGCCTTGGCCACGCCGGCCGCGATAGTGCCGACCCCAACCTCGCTCACCAGTTTGACGCTGATGCGCGCGCTGGGGTTGGCGTTCTTCAGGTCAAAAATCAACTGCGCGAGATCTTCGATCGAGTAGATATCGTGATGCGGTGGCGGGCTGATGAGTCCAACCCCCGGTGTTGAGTAGCGGGTCTTCGCGATGACATCGAAGACCTTTCCACCGGGAAGCTCGCCGCCCTCCCCCGGCTTCGCACCCTGTGCCATTTTGATCTGAATCTCATCGGCTTGGGTGAGGTACTCGATAGTTACGCCGAAACGTCCGGAAGCAATCTGTTTGATCGCTGATCGTTTGGAGCGACCGTCGCGAAGCGGGATGTACCGCTCGGGCATTTCACCACCCTCGCCGGTGTTGGACTTGCCGCCGATCGCGTTCATCGCAAGGGCGAGCGCTTCGTGCGTCTCTTGCGAAATCGACCCGAAACTCATCGCCCCGGTTGCGAAGCGCCGCATGATCTGTTCAGCCGGTTCTACCTCATCGATAGAGATCGACCTGCCGTGTTTGAACTTCATCAGTCCGCGCAGGGTCGCTTGGCGTGCCGAACGCTGGTTCTGCGCATCCCGAAACCGCCGATAAGCTGCGGGATCCTCATGCTGCACCGCAATCCGAAGATTCGCGATCGACTCCGGATCCCACATGTGTTTCTCCCCGTCGACCCGCCACTGATACTCGCCGAAGTTTATGACGTGAGTGCCGATCGGCGCCTCACGCTGGGGGTACGCCAGGCGGTGGCGCTGTAGCGCCTCTTCACCCAGAGTGTGAAACCCCACCCCCTGCACGCGGCTCGCGGTGCCGGCGAAGCACAACTGTATCACCTCATCCGCGAGCCCAACCGCCTCGAAAATCTGCGCGCCCTTGTAGCTGTCGAGCGTTGAGATCCCCATCTTGCCGAATACCTTGCGCATGCCGTAGGCCAGCGCGCGCAGATAGCGCTGTACGAGCTCTTCGTCGGTAAACTCCTGTTTCACGTAGCCTTGACGCGAGACTTGCCAGATAGCTTCGAAAGCGAGATACGGATTGACGGCATCGGCACCGTAACCGATTAGGGTACAGAAGTGATGGACTTCACGAGGTTCGCCACTTTCTACCACGATGCCGATACGGGTTCTCTTGAAGGCCCGGATCAAGTGATGGTGAACCGCGCCCACCGCCAAGAGCGCTCCTGCCGGAACACGGTCGGGACCCGCCGCACGATCGCTCAAGACTACAAGCGGATATTTTTCGGCATGCGCCTGCTCGGCCTCTTGGGCTATCCGGCGCAGACACTGCTCGAGACCCTCAGGCCCGGCTGCCGCAGGGAAGGTCATATCTATCGTTTGGGCTCTCCAACCGCGGTGGTCCATCTTCTTGATTCGTTGCAGCTGATCGTTGGTGAGTACCGGGTGGTCGAGTTGCAAACGATGCGCGTGTTCCGCACCGACCTCGAGCAGGTTGCCCTCAGGTCCAATGTAAGAGGAAATGCTCATGATGATGTCTTCGCGGATCGAGTCGATCGGCGGGTTCGTTACCTGGGCGAACAGCTGCTTGAAGTAATCGTAGGCCGGCCGGGGGTGATCGGACAGACACGCGAGCGCGGCGTCGTTACCCATAGAGCCGAGCGGCTCTTTGGCGTTCTCGGCCATGGGCGCGAGGATGAGGTTGAGATGCTCGATGCTGTAGCCGAACATGCGCAGCCGCTCGAGCACCGAGCCCTCGTTAAGACCGGGAACCTCTGCCGGCGCCGGGAGGTGTTCGAGCCGGATACGCTGCTCGTTGAGCCAGCGTCCGTAGGGTTTCGCGACGGCGATACTGTTTTTCAGCTCGACGTCGTCGTAGATGCGGCCTTCTTCGAAGTTCACCAAGAACATGCGGCCCGGCTGCAGCCGGCCTTTTGAGCGCACGGCGCTGCTCGGAAGATCGAGTACTCCCACCTCGCTTGCCATGATCACCACGTCGTCTTCGGTGACGTAATAGCGACTCGGACGCAGCCCGTTGCGGTCGAGTACCGCGCCGATAAAGCGGCCGTCGGTGAACGCAATGGATGCAGGACCGTCCCACGGTTCCATGTAGCAGCTCATGAACTCGTACATGTCTCTGCCGATCTGCGGCATACGCTCGTGACGCTCCCAGGCCTCGGGAACCATCATCATTACCGCCTCGTGCAGCTCGCGCCCGGACATCAACAGCAGCTCGAGCACGTTGTCGAAGTTACCGGAGTCCGAGCAGTCGGGCTCTACGACGGGGAAGATCTCGCCCAGGTCGTCGCCGAACAACGAACTCGACAGCACGCCTTCGCGTGAACACATTTTATTGAGATTGCCCTGCAGCGTGTTGATCTCACCGTTGTGGCTCATGAAACGATTCGGCTGCGCGCGGTCCCAACTCGGAAACGTGTTGGTGGAGAAGCGCGAATGCACCATCGCGATGTGGCTCTCAAACCGTTCGTCGCTGAGGTCGCGAAAGTAGCGAAACAGCTGCTCAGGCATGAGCATACCCTTGTAGACGATCACACGACTGGAGAGCGTACAGAAGTAGCAGAAGCTGTCAGGGTCGCTGGGATCGCTGCGCAGCTCGCGCTTGGCGCGTTTGCGGATCATGTAGAGCTTTCGCTCAAAATCGTTCTGGTCGAGATCATCGCGGGCGGCGACGAACAGTTGTTCCATTGCCGGCTCGGAGGCGAGCGCCGTAGGGCCGATCATGCTGTTGTCGGTCGGCACTCGGCGCCACCCGATCAGTGACTGACCGAACTGCGCAACGATCTCACCGATCCGCGCCTTGATACGCCCGCGCCGCGCGGTGTCACGCGGGAGAAACACCAAGCCGGCCGAGTAGCGTCCGGGACTTGGCAACTGCACATTGAGCTCGGCGCCGGCGACCGCTGATAAGAACGCGTGCGGCAAGGTTGTGAGAATCCCCGCGCCGTCGCCGGAGTTCTCGTCGCTGCCGACCGCACCGCGGTGCGTCATGTTCGCCAGCACTTCGCGAGCATCCCGGATGATCTTGTGACTCTGCCGACCGTGAATATCGGCAACGAACCCAACCCCGCACGCCTCGTGCTCGAAGCGCGGATCGTACAGGCCGCTCTGCCGCGGTCGCTGGTGATACATAGTGATCCCCTCGTAGACAGCTACGGGCGCCGAGCGTACGACACCCGTAACCTGGTAACTTGCAATTCACGTGCCATTCATCCCTCTGATACATAACTCGTTATACCAGTGGTGGTTAAACCAAGACACGCGCACAAAGGGTGCGGATAGTTCTTACGTTTATGTAGGATTACCGGGGAGTGCACCTACATAATTGTAGGCACTGAGCATGAACGTAGGATTCTGGGACCGGTGCGGGCTACCGGAAGCCCCCGCCGGCGACGGTTTCGGTCACATGCGCTCGAGGAACGGGACGTCGATAAGCCGCAGCGCGTTCGCGATGACTTGACGGACCGCGGCAGATAGGGCAAGCCGCGACTGCACCTGCGCAGGCGTGTCGGCCCTCAGCACCGGAACCTCGTGGTAATACCCCGAGAAAGTCTTGGCGAGCTCGTACGCATACGTCGTGATCACGGCGGGATTCAGGCTCTCTGCAGCCTGGGCTACCGCTTCGGGAAACTGGGCAAGCTGCTTCACGAGCTGCCACTCCTCCGAGCGGGTGAGCTGCTCAGCCACACTCTCCGGCGGCATGAGGGCGGCACCGGTTGTAGAGCCGGCTTTTCGAATGATGCTGGAGATGCGGGCGCAAGTGTACTGCAGGTACGGCCCGGTGTTACCATTGAACGACAGCGAAGCGCCGGGATCAAACACCATGTCCTTGTTGGGGCTCGTTTGCAGCAGATAGTAGTGTAACGCGCCGAGCGCGATCTTCTCGGCAGTACCGGCCAGATCGCTCACCTCATCTTCACGCGCCTTAGACGTGATCTCGTTCACCGCCATCGCGTTGAGTTTATCGAGCAAGAGGTCGGCGTCTACTACCGTACCCTCACGCGACTTCATCTTGCCTTCCGGCAGGTTCACCATACCGTACGACAGGTGGTACAGGTTCAGCGCCCAGTTGAAGCCCAAGCGCGCGAGCACGTGAAAGAGCACCTTGAAATGGTAGTTTTGCTCCGAAGCAACCACGTAGATCATCCGCTCGAACGGCCAGTCCTTGTGCCGCTGGATCGCGGTGCCGATATCTTGCGTGAGATACAGCGACGTGCCGTCGCTGCGCAGCAGCGCTTTCTGGTCGAGATTAATATCTCTCAGGTCAATCCAGATCGAACCGTCGTCTGATTTGTAGAACACCCCGCGCTCGAGGCCCTTCAGTACTTCATCGCGCCCGGCTTTGTAGGTTTCACTTTCACGGTACACCGCGTCGAAGCCTACACCGGTACGGCGGTAGGTCTCTTCGATTCCTTCGATCGCCCAGCGGTTCATTCGCTCCCAGAGCTCTATCGTCTCGGGGTCACCCTGCTCCCAGCGCTGCAGCATGTCTTTCGCTTGGCGCTCGGCGTCGCGCTCCTCGGCCGCCCACTCGTTGTAGCGCACGTAGTAGTTGCCGACAAAGTGGTCAGACTTCACACCCTCGGACTCGGGGGTGGCACCGTCGCCGAACTTCTGATACGCCAGCATGGACTTACAGATATGCACGCCGCGGTCGTTGATGAGATTGACCTTACGAACCTCGGAACCGGCGAAGTTCAGGATACGCGACACGCTTTCACCCAGGGCGTCGTTTCGAAGGTGCCCAAGGTGAAGCGGCTTGTTGGTGTTTGGACACGAGAACTCAACAACCGTCCGGACCCCGCTGAGCGTTCGCCGCCGGCCGTAGTCCGCCTCCTTGGTGAGGACCTCCCGCAGGACCGGAGCGATGAGCTGTTCGCGGTGCAGCCGCACGTTTACGTAGCCGCCGGCCGTCTCGGCCGTACCGAGCCCACGCTCACGCGCCGCCGCGCTAAGCCGCACACAAAGCTGCCCGGCGATCTTCGGCGGGGCGCTGCGAAACACCTTTGCGAACGGAAACAGCGGAAGCGCGAGATCCCCGAGCTTCTCCTCCGGCGGCGTTGAAATCACAAGCTGCGACTCATCTATCTGCGCGGGGTCGAGCCCATAGTCATCCTGCGCCAGCTCCCGCAGTTGCTCAACTGCCAGATCCCGCCACTGTTGCTTGGTCTCCAACATCTGTTGCATCGCTCGTCCTTCGCATCCGTCTTGGGCTTTCGGTACGGCTGCCGGCTCACCGCCGCGCTGCACGGCGCACCGACGCGCTCACGGTGCACCGGCCGGGGCCGCCGGAGCAGTCCCGGCGAGCATTCGCCGGTAGCCATTCGGGCCCTCGCGCCGATACGAAAACAGCCCTTCACCGCAGAACGTGCAGTTTGCACAAACCGCAAGCTCGCCTACACCGGCCCTCTCCAGCAGCCGCCGATTAGCTTCCTGCAGATCCAGGTACCACTGCCCTTCGCGCAGCACCGCGGCACCCTCGCCAAACTTGTCCCTGAACCCCCGCGCGCGCTCGGCGTCTACAGCGTAACAGCACCCCTGGATTGCCGGTCCCAGCAGCGCGTTCACCGCCGCAGGCCTCGTACCCCAGCACTCACCCATCAGCTCAAGCCCGCGCTCTACGATTCCGGTGCTCTTCCAGCCGGAATGCAGCATCGCGACAACATTTCGCTCACGGTCGTGCAAGTAGATCGGCATGCAGTCGGCAACCGTGACGCCGAGCACCTGCCGGCCGTCATTGCCCACAATTCCGTCGCCTACCGGGCGGTCGGCTTTCTTGTACCCGGCCTGTGTGCCCACCGCCGCCGCTGCATCCAGCGTCTCAGCAAGCGTCGCAGCGTGAAGCACGGTGTGCGTGTGCTCCTGCTTAACCGTGAGCAGCCGGCCCCCGGCTAACCCTGCCCAGGCGAGCGCCTTTTCACGCACATCGGTCTCGCCGAGCTCCGGCGGTCCCATATCGCCGGCCGCAGCGCAGGTAATGAACGCCCGGGCGCTGAACGGCAGGACCTCAACCGGCTTGCGTGCCTCGACCTGAAACTGGGTTTCGTGGATGACCGGCATGTGTGCCGGAATAATACAGGGTGTCACACGCACCGTCAACAGCACGCGCGGCGTGTGTGGCGCCCTGCGCGCAGCGCGCATAACGGCTAACAAGACGCCGGAAGCATTCATCCGCAGCGCTGCTCTCGCTCAGGTGAAAGCGAGTTTCCTGCTTGCCTTTTCAGCGGTTCCCGGCGCTAAGATCTCCTTGCCATTCTTTGAGTCCCTGCCGGTAGGCTTGGAGTGTATCGGCCACTTTCCGGAAGAGCGTCCCGGCCGGAAAAGTACCGTCAGCTTGCAGCTCACCGGCGGGCTCTCCTGTGAGGACCTCGATTCCTTCGCTGATGCTGGACACACTCCAGAGGTTGAAACTCCCCTTATCTATCGCCTCCACGACGTCTTCTCTGAGCATGAGGTTCTGTACGTTTCCGTCGGGAATTAGCACTCCCTGCTGCCCGGTAAGCCCTCCGATTTTGCACACTTCGTAGAATCCCTCGACCTTCTGGTTTATACCGCCGACCGCCTGCACCCTGCCGTGTTGATTAACCGATCCGGTGACCGCGATTCCCTGGGTAAGCGGGATCTGCGAGAGCGCCGACAGCAGCGCGTACAGTTCGGTCGAGGAGGCGCTATCGCCTTCAACACCCTGGTAGCTCTGCTCGAAAACCACACGCGCGGAAATTGTGAGAAGCTCTTGCCTTGCAAAGGTGTTCGATAAGAAACCGGTGAGAATCATAACCCCCTTGTTGTGAACTGGGCCGCCGAGCTTCGCCTCTCGTTCGATGTCCACCACACCGTCGCGGCCGGGGCCCGCGGTCGCAGTAATGCGATTCGGCCGCCCAAAGGCAAAATCGCCAAGCTCCACAACAGAGAGCCCGTTGACCTGAGCCACTGCCGTTGCAGTCGTATCGATCAAGATGCTGCCGTTCGCGATAAACTCGTTGATCTTTTCCTTGACGAGGTTAGACCGATAGGTCTTCTCATCGAGCGCGCGTCTCACGTGGCGGTGGGTAATCTCGGACGCGTTCTCCTTTGCGGCCCAGAAGCTCGACTCTCTCAGCAAGTCGGAAATTGTTCCGAACTCGGTGGACAGCTTGTGCTTATGTCCCGCCATGCGAAGAGCATGTTCCACCACCTTGGCAAGGGCGGTGTTCTGTAGCGGCTTGAGGTTCTCTTTTTCGGCGAGCGCGCTCAAGAAGCTCACGAAGTGCTTGAAGTTCTGTTCACCGGCGTCCATCTCAGTGTCGAAATCAGCCTTAATTCGAAAGAGCTCTTGAAAGTCCTCGTCGTAGGTGTGAAGCAGATGGTAGAAGATCGGTCGGCCGACAAGTATGACCTTGACCTCCAGTGGCACCGACTCCGGTCGCAATGTCTTGATCGACATGAGTCCAAGCTGCTCCTGCAGCTCTTCGATACGAACTTCTTCGCTGCGCAGCGCTCGTTTGAGCCCGTCCCAGCTGTATACGCTGCGAAGGACATCCTCGATTGCGAGCACCAGAAACCCGCCGTTTGCTCGCAGTAGCGCGCCCGCCCGTATGAGAGTATAGTCGGTACTCACCGCGCCCATTTGCATTTCTTTCTCAATACGGCCTACAAGATTGTTGTAGTTTGGGTTGATCTCTTGCACGACCGGGGCGCCATCGAGGCCCTGGTTGTCGACCGCCACATTGACATCGTACTTTCGAAAGAACTGCTGCTTCAGCATTTCCGCCTGCTGCAGCTCCTGTGCAGAAGCGTTCTGCTGTTTCTGCTGGGATAGGTTCTTGAGCGTATCGATATTCTCCACCACATCGTTTATCATCGCGTTTAGGTATTCGGCGACCTTCTCGTTTCCCTGATACTGTTCTTTGAGATCGTCAACCGGCCCGGTAAGCCTATTCTTCACGATCTCGCGGTCGAGCTTCTCGACCTTCTCTTTCGCCGCGCGATTTATGCGGCGGTACTTGCGCTGAATGTCCTGAATCTCCTGCTGCAATTCCTGCTGCCTGCGGTTAATCTCCTCGCGCTCCTCCTCGGGCAACTGCTGCAGCCCCTCATCGCTGAGCCGTTCACCGTCCTTGAGGGGGACAAGCGCCATACCCATCAAGGTCTGCTGGAGCACAAATCCTTTCTCGTGCGCCTTCTGCTTAATCTCCTCCTGAACTCCCTGACCCCGCCCTTTCAGTTCTTCTATGGCACTTTCTCGCTGCGTTCTATACTCATCGCTTTCGAAAATTCGGGAAACGTCCTCTTCGATGAAGTTCTGTATGTTCTGCATCGCCTTTCTGAACTCGTTTCCGCAACCGGCCGGCAACATGATCGCCTTCGGTTCGTATGGTTCCTTGTGGTTATGAACGAAACACAGGTCGCTCGGGGTAGGGCGCTGTTCGGCGATTCGTTCCAGATAGGAGCGAACTGAGGTCATTTTCCCGATACCTGGGGGCCCGGAAACGTACACGTTGAACCCGCGCCCGGGAACCTGCAAACCCACCTCCAAGGCATGCAGTGCACGCTTTTGCCCTATTATTCCGCGAAACGCAGCTTCGTCACTTTTCTCGGCCTTTGTGATTGAATGGGGATCGACGACATACCTGGCATCTTGTGACTCTAGTTTTCTCATTCTTTTGTCTCCGGGTTGTGTGATTCCACACTCTTAGTATAGGGCCGGGGTATGTACACCGTAAACAGCTGCTCCGCCGACCTGTACACAATAGCCGCATGACGCAAGTGCGAGGCCGCTTCGGCGGCGGCCGGCCGGCAGGGAGAGCGGCTCACGACGCATCGAGCTCGGCATCGCCGACAAGCTGGGTGGAAGTTTCCTCGAGTTGAATGATCTGCCGCATTAGATCGGCAAGATCGCGGGCCCATTTCATGCTGGTATCGAGCTGTACCATTAGGCGCTTATGACTGCGACCGCCGATCTGGCCAAGGTTTGCAAGCGTATCGTACTTCGCGCCGACCTCGCCGTAGAGAATGCCGTTCAGCACCTCGGCGATTGAGTCGAGCGCTCCGACATATTCGCGCACCATCTGATGGGCCTCACTATCCACGCGATTGACCAGTTCAACGAGTTCCGAATGATACGCGCCGCTAGCGTTCGATTCAGGCGCCAGTCGCTTCAAATGCAGCCCGAACTCGCCGGTTTCGGACAAGCGTATGCGAAACGCGTCTATCTGTGAATCAATTGAGATTAACGCGTTAAAGGCGCGAGTGTACTCGTTGCGGTTTTCTTTCTTGTAGAACTCGCCGTCGATATGAAGATTCTTCAACGGCGCGTGCATCTGTGTGCGGAACGGACCGGCGGAGAAGGCCCGGATCACGCCCAGCGACAACGCGAAACGCCCGGTCATCCAGCCGTTCTCGCGAAGTGTCGTGCGGCGAGAAAACGCACAGTACTCGCTCAACGGTTCGACCGCGACGCCGAGAAGGTGTCTCGCTTGGTCGCGGCGCTGCTTGTGCTTGGCGGTAAACAGATAGGCGTCGTACTGACGCTCGATACGTTTATGCCAAAACCGCTTCACCCGCGCAAACCACTGTTCGCCCCCGGAGCTGAGCGCAGGGGTGAAGTTGATATCTCCGTGCATGAGACGCACAATCTGAGGCAACGGGACTTCGGCGGTAAAGCTGCGAATGCCGTTTAACGCATCCGATGCAATGCGCACCTGACGTGCCAGCTCGTGTTCCATCTGCGCGGTCCCGGCGCCCCAATCCAGACGATCTCGATTGAGATACAGGTGCAACGCCTCAACGAGGCGCGAGGAGGGGAAAAACTCCATGCTCAGCATCAAGCCGCAAAGCTTGGTCAGCGGCTCGCGGATGTACTCGAACGGACAATCTACAACGGTGCCTTCGGGGGAGGTCTGAAAACTGTCCAGCAGCTCTTCGAACGGATAACGCGATAGCTCGTACAAGCTCTCCAGAGCTTGTGCGTTGTTGTACATTCGGCGTCGCCCGTCAGCCGGCATTCCCTCAAGGATGTATTCCATATTCACGAATACCCGCCTGCGAACCTCCGGTTCAGCCAAGTCGGGCTCCGCAGCGACGAGCCTAAACGGATCGGTATCTTCTTCGAGTTGGTTATGAAGATCCGGCAGCTCGAAACCGCACAGAAAAGCGTAAAATGAGAGCTCAGGCCCTCCAAGAACACGTGCCAGCGGTCTGCGAAACACCTGGGCGTAGCCTTTGAGCATCTCGAGGCGTTCGTATAGCAGCGCCTTGCAACTGTTGGTGCGCAGATCGATGAATCCCGGCGCGCTGCGTTGAATCCTGCGGCCAAGATCTTTGATAAGCAGTTGCTCAAGTGCCTCAACGCGGTTCTTGCCGGTGAACACCGACCGTAGCAGTAGCAGCACTCGCTGGATTACGGTCAATCTTCGCAGCTCAGCTAATAGGTCAACCTTCGGCTCTTCCTGGAACTGCGACAGCGGCTCTTCGACAATAGCCGCGGAGGTGCGAATACGTTCAAGCATGCGCACGCGCTCATCGCGCGATAGCTCCGATACCAATCTGTCAAAACCGCTCTGTCGTGGCTGCATGTATGTGTTCAATTGTAGTTGATTGCAACACGCTTGACAACTTTGAGCAAAACTGAGAGAGTCTGCTCACGATGCCAGGGCATAACTGTCGTTGTATCACACCCTCTATCTCCACCCGGGTTGCAATTGCAATCAGCATTAGCATTATTACGCGTCTCACCGGCCCACCCGGCGGGAGTTGAGTAGGGATTCGCAAGAAACCGAAAAAACCGTCCCAGCCGGGACGGTTTTTTTGTG
>PWQX01000210.1 GCA_003556605.1 Spirochaetaceae bacterium | reverse complement strand
CTCCGCACCGCTTGCGAAAAGCTCCCCGGCGCGCCGGGCTACCGCTGAGCCGCCGGCTTTCACCCCGGCGAGAAGCGCCGGGGTGCGGTAAAGCTCGTGCTGCACTGCTAAGCGCCCAAACACCGTGGCCAGCATAGCGGGCTCCCCCGCCGCTTGCAGCCGGACCCACTCGGCCACGACACTGTTGGCCGACACTGGCTCAATGCACAAGTCTATGGCGCCGCCGCATCCGAGCCCCAGGCCCCACACCTCGTCCTCGCTGAGATCGTAGCGCACACGCCGCGCTTCGCCGGCCGCGACGACCGCCTGCGCCACCTCAGCAATCTCAGGCTCCAGGCACCCGCCGGAGAGCATGCAGGTAGTCTCGCCGTTGGGGCGCACCAGCATCTTAGCCCCCGGCTTTCGATACGCTGAACCGTCCACCTGAAGCAAAGTCACCACCGCCGGAAGCTCCCCGGCCTCGTGGGCGCTGTGCATAGAGTCGCGTAGCGCCGCAATCTCGCGCGCATTGATCATCGCTACCACGTCCATCCGTCGGATTGAGGTCTATGCTCTATAGTAGCATGCACTCCGCTGGGGCGGCAAACACCAATGCTCAGGTGCACGCTGGGCTGCCCGCGTGCTATACTGCGCGCACAATGGCGCACACCGGCAACACACAGCGAGGCCTTGTGGTAGCCGCGACGCTGGTGCTGAGCGCGGCGTTGATCGGCTGGGTTGGCGACGCGGCCTTCGCGCGCCCGCAGGACACACGCGACCCCGATGGCAGCGAAGCCAACGGTGACTCGCCTTGGCAGCAGGGGCTGAGCGTGCCGCGCGCGGTTACGCTCAAGCCGCTACGTACCGATGCGCGGCCGCGAAGCGCGTACCGCTACGCCGTTTCACAACGGCGGGTCTGGATTCAACCGAGCACCCCCAAGAACATGCCGGCTTATGAGTTAGTGCTGGATTTCTCGCAGGGCGCCCCGCGCGTGACGACCTTCAGCGATACGGTGCGGCAGTACAACGTGCTGCCGCTGCTTGATCCTGAGATCTACCCGTTCGCGATTGAGCACCTCTTGCTGATCTTGCCGCCCACGCACCCGGCACATCCGTGTCAGTATCTATCGTGGCGCTGCGAAGTGCCCGAGGAGGGCGATGCGGTAGGCGATGACACCTTGCGCTACCGGCTCGACGGTGAGGTCGACGCTGCGGGGTTCACCTACACCTTCCGCGCGGCGATCACGCTGCGCATGCCCGAAGCGGTGCCGATCCTGCTCGAGGACCGCAGCTCAGGTCACGGGTACGAGGCGGTTGAAAAAAGCGCCGAGTTGCCGGGGGACGCGCGCTTTGCGCCGCCGGAAGGCTTCCGGCGCTACGAGTCCGCCGAGTGAGTCTACAACCGGAGGACGGCGGCGGTCAGCCGCGCCGGCCGCCCTGGTCGCCCTCACGCCGCCACGGCATGACCACCCGCTCCAGCCACTTGAGCCCTGCGGTCAAGCCCACGCCGAGAATCATCACAATGACTAGACCGGCGTACATCTTGTCCGGGGAGAGGATCTCCCAGTAGTAGAAGGTGAGGTAACCCACGCCTGTAGTAGAGCGAACGAACTCTATGGCGATGATAACGATCAGCGCCGTGCCGAGAGCAAGGCGCAGACCCGCAAACATCACCGGAAGGGATCCCGGAATAATAACGTGCCGGAACATCCGCCACCCGGCGGCCCCGTAGTTTCGGCCCGCCTCCAGATAAACCGGCTCCACGTCGCGAACCCCGACCATGGTGTTGATGGCCACCAAAAAGAAGGCGGATATCGCCACAACGGCGATCTTCGGCCCTTCGCCGAACGGGTTTGGAAACACCAGCATCATGATCGGAAAGATTGCGATCTTCGGCAAGACGTAGAACGCCGAGAGCGTTGCGTCTACCATCGACCGTACCGTCCGGCTCACGCCCATAATCATTCCGAGCAGCGTTCCGGGTACCGCGCCGATCACAAAGCCCGCGAAAACCCGCATCAGCGTAGCGAACAGGTGGCTTTCGGCGGCAAAGGCGGCCGCGCCGTCCAGCCCTTCCTCGGCAAGACGCTCGGGCAGCGACCACGGACGCCCAAACAGCGAGGTACCGCTGAACTCGTCGAACTCGGTCGCGAGCTCCCATAGCGCCTGCACAATACGCGTCGGCGGCGGAAACCACACCGGGCTCAGTATCTCCGCGCCCACCACCAACTGCCAGCCCAGCAGCAGAATAAGCGGAAACGCCACAGCCAATGAGCGCTCGTAGATTCTGTTGTAGCGCTCGGGGACAAGTAAGGCGCCCTGCTCGGCGATGCGCACCAGCAGCACAAAGTCAACCAGCGCGGCGGCCCACCACAACTCTTCCCACAGGCCGAGCACGGTCACGGCGGCATTGAAAAGAACGAACACCCCAACGCGCTGTGCAAACACCCTGCCGGCCGGGGTGGGGTCCGCCTTGGTCTGAGCGCTCATGCGTTCTCCTCCATAGAGCGTTGCACTTCGTCGCGGAGCTCTTCCCATATGGCGTAGGACAACCGCCCGAACTCGGGCTCAGCGGTAGTGCGCAAGGTCCGGGGCCGCTCCAGCGGCACATCAAAGGTAGCCTTGTTTGTGCCGGGGTGAGCGGTCATGAGCACGACTCGATCGCCGAGCAAGACCGACTCCTCGATACTGTGAGTCACATAGAGCACTGTTTTGCGCCGGCCCTCCCAGATGCGCAGCAGCTCTTCCTGCAGCACCGTCCGGGTCTGGGCATCCAGAGCGCCGAGCGGCTCGTCCATCAGCAGGATCTCGGGATCATTCGCCAGCGCCCGTGCGATGCCCACCCGCTGCCGCATGCCGCCGGAAAGCTGGTG
>PWQX01000208.1 GCA_003556605.1 Spirochaetaceae bacterium | reverse complement strand
CAGCGTGAGCACGGCGACGGATCGCTTTTTGATCATGAAGTTATCACCCCTTTTTTCAGTATCGAACGAAACCGGCGTGACTGTAGTCTTTGTTTGCATCTTGTTGCATAATCGCGCCATGACCTTAGCGCTGCGAAACACCATTTTACGAACAGCCATGCTCATAACGATCGCGTTGCTCGGTGTCTACGGGTTTGCGCTGTATCAGCTATTCATCGCGCATCCGGGTCTGTCGCCGGATTTTGTCGAAATCCGGATGTCGGCCTATTTCGGCGCCGATTCGATCGAGCAAGGGGTACGAACCTTGATTGTGATGGTCGGCGCTATCGGGCTGTTGAACACGATTTGGATCTCCACATTGATTCGTCAGTTTCGCAGCCGTACCGCCCCTGAGGTCTTTTTCTTCATGATGTTTCTCGCGACGGTCTCGCTGGACCTGGTCAAGCCGTTGACGATCCTGACGGCGGAGCTGCCGGTCCCGCTGCTGTACTCGGGGGTAATCACCCGCTTGGTGTATTTCGGCTATGTGTTCGGAATGCTGTGCCTGTTCTGTTCGAGCCTCGCGGTCTCGGTGATCGACTCGAAACGCACCGGTACGGTCCTAGCGCTGGCCGTGATGATATCCGCGGCCTTTGCCTACGTTATTCCGGTCGATGCAACGCAGTTGTACCCTAGTCTGGTATACCGCATCGGATTGCAGGGCACCGCGAACGCTACCGTAGGCGCGATCAGCGGCTTTGCGGTGCTGACCTTCCTACATGCCGGCATTGCTGCGACTGATCGGGAGTACGCGATTCTCGGCGCGGCGGTAGCATTGGCTGTGATCGGCCGGCACGCGGTGTTTCACGTGCCGCAGCCGGTGGTTCTATTGCTTGGTACAACGTGTCTAATTGCCGGCTCGGTGCTATTCGGACGGCGCTCGCATCGCCGTTACCTGTGGCAATAGACTATACGGATGTGCAGTAGTTACATGGGCCCTGAGAACACCACCCCCGCTACTAACCCTGCGCCGAGCGGCAAAACCATGTTGTCGAGGTCGCGGGTGGGCAGCATCTCTACGAACATCGCCGCGATACCGACCAACAGCGACTCGCGCAGCATTCCGGTCACGGCAAATGTCGAAATTGTGACTGCGACTAAACAGGCGCTGCTGCCTTCGACGGTCTTGCCGCCGGTGCCCGGAAGCTCGTGCAGCCCGAACAGCTTGCCGGCGAGGCTCGCAAACCCGTCTCCGAACGCGAGGGCGTAGATCGCGATGGCGGCGATGGGCTCCGGATAGAGAAACAGCGCCAGCATAGCTCCGGTGGCGAGCGTGATTGGGCCGTGCGTGATACCGCCGCGATCGCGTTCCCGCGAGGTGAAGGTTGTGACGCGCGATATGAGCGCTATCTCGCGCCCGGAGCTCCGTACCAGCTCGGTATAGGTGTAGAACACCGTACCGCACGCCAAGAGCGCGAGTGTGAGCTCGGCCCCGATGAGAGCGGCGAGCACCGGCACCAGCGCAATCAGCATGTGGATTGCCTTCCGGAGCGTCTCGCGCTCCAGTTCCTCGATAGAAACTGTCACGCCGAGAGTGCTATGCTTATTGACTGAATCTCGAAGTTTCTGTTTTATGATCTGTGTGACGGGTTCGCTCATTACCAGCTTGTCCTACTATCGCGCGTATCTCCACGCATGGTTTAGCACCCAGTGTAACGCAAAATTGGTGCCAAATCCGGACACAACTTGCATGACCAGCTATTCTTCTTACCTACACCGAATTATACGTCCTAAGACCGCGAAGGTCAATACAGGGTACGATGGTGGCGTCGAGTTTTGCATACACGGCTATTATAAGAATGCTACACCGGTCTAAACCGGCGCTGCTCAGCGCCATGGTTTCACTGGGGCTGCTCACCTTATCGACATGTGTGGCCGGCCCCTATACCCATGAGTCCGCTGATTCCGCAAGTAGCGCGGGAGAGGAATCCGAGAAGCCTGCCGCCGAGGTCGTGGTTGTGCGCAGGGCGGAGCTTTCCGAGCGAACGCTGGCGCGGCTCCTGCGCTACCGCGAGCGCGAGGCTGTTGTGGAGCAGCAGCTCGCCGCGTTAAGCCTTGCCGAGCGCGTCGGACAGCTGTTCATGGTGGGGTTTCACAGCCACCCCGACGGTTCTCCGGTGCGCGAGCTCGGTGTCGGGCAGCGTACGGTGATGCAGCGTGTACGGCCCGGTGGGGTGATGCTGTTCGGCAATAACGTCGAAACCGTTGTGCAGGTGCTCGCCTACATCGAGGAGCTGCAGGAGGCCGCGGTGCTGCCGCTGATCATCGCCACCGACCAGGAGGGGGGCGGTGTCTCGCGCTTGAGCGAGAGCGGCAAGCTCGGCGCTACCGAGTTTCCCGACGCGGCAGCCATCGGCGCCACCGGTGACCCGTGGTTGGCCGAAGCTGCCGGCGGCGTGACCGCGCGTGAGCTAAGCGCGCTCGGCATCACGATGAACTTAGGACCGGTTGCCGATGTCAACACGAATGCAGCCAACCCGGTTATCGCCGAGCGCGCGTTCAGCTCAGATGTCGAGATCACCGCAGCGATGGTGGCCGCGACCGTGCGGGGCCTGCAACGCGAAAACGTCAGCGCGGTGTTGAAGCATTTCCCGGGGCACGGCGATACCTCGGTCGATACACACTACGAGCGCGCGGTGGTGCCGCACTCTCGCGAGCGCCTGCGTGCGGTTGAATGGCCGCCGTTTGAGCGCGGCATCGCCGCCGGCGCCGACGGGGTGATGACGGCACACGTAGCGGTGCCCGAGCTCACCGGCGACCAGCGGCCGGCCACGATCGCGCCTGAGGTAATCAACGGCGTGCTGCGCGATGAACTGGGGTTCGACGGCGTGGTGCTTACCGATTCGCTCGCCATGGGCGCGCTGCGCGGATACGGCGAGGGCGAGGTGGCGGTTCGGGCTCTGGAGGCCGGGGTCGATATCATCCTACGCCCTTCGAGTCCCACCAACACGTTTGCGGCGGTGATGGAGGCGGTTTCCGAGGGCCGGCTGAGCGAGGAGCGGATTGACGTCTCGGTTCGGCGGGTTCTGCGGTTGAAGTACGACCGCGGCGTGATTGGGCCGCAGATCCTGAACGACACGCTGCTGCGGCCCGAAGAGGTGCTTGGATCGCCGCGTCACCGCGAGGTGCAGGCGTTGATAGAGCGCCACAGCATGCCGCCGCGAGCACGGTGAGCGCAGGCGGGGCAAACGACCGGCGGCGCGAGTACAGGGGGAGTGAAGGCGATGGGTCAACGAATCACCGGCGGGCTTCCGGCAGAGTTTGTGTGGGGCGCGGCGACCGCATCATACCAGGTTGAAGGGGCGGTCGGAGAGGACGGCCGCGGCCCGAGTATTTGGGACACGTTCTGCCGCACACCCGGGAGAGTGGTCCTCGGGCACACCGGCGAGGTAACCGCCGACCAATACCATCGCTACCGGGAGGATATCACGCTGATGCGCGAGCTTGGCCTGAAGCGCTACCGCTTCTCGATCGCGTGGCCGCGCGTGTTTCCCACCGGCAGCGGCGCTCCCAACCCCAAAGGATTCGACTACTACAACCGTCTCATCGACGCGCTGCTTGCAGCCGGTATAGAGCCGGTGGTGACGCTGTATCACTGGGACTTGCCCCAGGCGCTGGAGGATGCCGGCGGATGGCCGGCCCGTGATAGCGCGTATCGGTTCGGCGAGTACGCCGAGCTGTGCTACCGCGAGCTCGGCGACCGGGTTTCCAGCTGGATAACGCTGAACGAACCGTTTTGTGCGGCGATCCTCGGGTATTTGTACGGGGTGCACGCTCCCGGCGAGCGTGACCGGCCTGCCGCCTACCGCGCGGTGCACCATCTCCTGCTGGGACACGGCTTGGCGCTCAAGGCGTTCCGTGACGGGGCGTATCGCGGGGATATTGGGATAACACTAAACACGCAGACCCCGCGGCCGGCTACACAGCGTGATGAGGATCGTGCGGCCGCCGAGCGCGCCTCGGATTTGCAGACGCATATGTTTCTCGATCCGCTCATGGGCGGAAGCTACCCCGAACGGCACCTCGCCGCTTACCCTGAGGTGCAAATGCCGGTCGAGCGCGGCGATATGGAGCTGATCGGGCAGCCGATCGATTTCCTGGGCCTCAACTGGTATTTTGAGGAGGTGGCTGCCGCCGATGCCGACCATCCCGAGGGGTTTCGGCTGTGCCGGCAGTATCAGGAGACCACTGAGATGGGTTGGCCGGTAGTGCCGAAGGGGTTTTACCGGCACCTGCGTTGGCTCGAGGGGTACACCACCGGCATGCCGATCTACGTTACCGAGAACGGCTGCGCGGCGCCCGACGAGCTTGATCGCGACGGCACCCGCTGTCATGACCCGCGCCGCATCGCGTATCTGCGCGAGCACATCGCGGCGCTTCGCGATGCTTGGCGCGACGGGGTGAACGTCAAGGGCTACTACGTATGGTCGTTCATCGACAACTTTGAGTGGGCATACGGGTTTACCAAGCGCTTCGGTGTGGTGTACTGCGACTACCTCGATCAGCGGCGCGTTCCCAAAGATAGCTTCTATTTCTACCGCGATGTTGTGGCGGGGCACGAGTGACGATGGCAACAGCAGCGCGCGCGCGGGTAGCGGTTGTGGGTGCGGGGCTCGGCGGGCTTGCCGCGGCGGTGCGGTTGGCAGCCGGGGGGTGTGAAGTCGAGCTCTTTGAGCAGAGCGACGGCCCCGGCGGCAAGGCGGGTTCGCAGCAGCTTGACGGCTACCGTTTCGACACCGGGCCGTCGCTGTTTACGCTGCCGCACGTGTTCGACGAGCTGCTCGCGACCGCCGGGCGCTCGTTAGGCGACTACCTGAGCATAGAGCTGCTTGACCCGGTGTTTCGGCACGAGTTTTCCGACGGCACGGTGTTCCCGGCTCCCGCCGGCGCTGATCGCTTCGCAGCCGAGGCCGAGCGCGTGTTCGGTGTTCGCTCCGCACGCGTAGAAGCGTATCTGAGGTACTGCGAGCGGCTGTATCGGATCGCCGCGCCGGTATTCCTCAACAAGAGCCTGCACGAAATCTCGACGTTTCTGCAGCCGCGCGTGCTGTTTTCAATGCTGCGGTCGCTGCAGATTGACCCGTTTCGCAGCATGGCCGCTGCGAACGCCAAACTGCTCGGTGACCCCCGGCTCGTACAGCTGTTCAATCGGCTTGCGAGCTACAACGGCTCGAACCCCTACCGCGCCCCGGCTACCTTCAACCTCATCGGTGCGGTAGAGCAGTGCTTCGGTGCCTACAGCGTACGCGGCGGTATTCGGGCGGTTCCGGCCATGCTCGCGCGGGTAGCCGAAGAGTTAGGCGTACGGCTGCATTACGGCACCGCCGTCGACACGATTCTGCGCGCCGGCGACGGACGCACGGTGTGCGGGGTGACGGCCGGCGGCGAGCGCCGGGCGTTTGACGCGGTGGTAGCCAATCTCGACCCCGAGCGCACCTACCGGGTCCTGCTCGAGGATAGCGATGCGCCGTGGTACCGCCGCTATGTGAACAGCGAGCCGTCGAGTTCGGCGATCGTGTTTTTGTGGGGCATCGGCGCTGAGTTTCCTCAGCTGCAGCTTCACAATATGTTCTACGGCACCGATTATCGCAGCGAGTTCGCGCGTATCTTTGAAGACAACGATGTGGCCGCCGATCCTACTGTTTATGTGAATATCGGGTGTAGAGCAACGCCGGAGGACGCGCCCTCAGGCTGTGAGAACTGGTTTCTGCTGATCAACGCGCCGGCGGATCGCGGTCAGGACTGGACTGCCCTCGCCGACCGCGTGCGCTCGGCGGTGCTTTCGCGCTTAACTCACGCGCTGAGCTGCGCCGTTGAGCCGCTCATTCAGACCGAGCGGCAACTTACACCTCCCGAGCTCGCCGCCGAGACCGGCAGCTTTCGCGGCAGCCTCTATGGCCTTGCGAGCAACCGCCTCGGTGCGGCGTTCGCACGCCACCCCAATCGCAGCCGCCGGTATCCCGGGCTGTATTTCTGCGGAGGCGCGGCGCACCCCGGCGGAGGAATGCCTTTGGCAGTGCTGAGCGGCTCCATCGCCGCCGATCTGCTGCTGCGCCGCGTCTAGCGCAGCTTGCGCGCGGAGAGTGCTCCCGCACCTCATCGGCGGCTCGCGCGACGGCGTCTGAGTGCCGGCACATGAGCCCCGAGGCTGTAGGGCTCAGCGCTTGCTCAGCGTCTCAATCAGCGCGGCGAGATAGGCCGGCAGGTCCGGGGGCCGCCGGCTCGACACCAGGTTGCCGTCTACCACCACCGCTTCGTTGACCCAGGTTGCCCCGGCATTGGTCATGTCGTCGCGGATACCGGGTGTGCTGGTCACACGCTTGCCGTTCAAGATGCCGGCGGAGATCAGCACCCACCCTGCGTGGCAGATCTGGCCGATTACTTTGCCGTCGGCGTTCATCCGCTTGGTGATCTCGATTACCTCGGGAAAGCGCCGCAGCTTGTCGGGAGCCCAGCCTCCGGGAACCAGCAGCAGCTCATACTCAGCGGGTTCTGCGTCCGGGAATGCAATGTCGGATGTCGCCGGCACGCCGTACTTGCCGCGATAGCTCTCGCCGGCCTTCTCGCCGGCGGTTTCCACTATCATACCGGCTTCTCGCAGGCGGTACACCGGGTACCAGTACTCAAGGTCTTCGAAATCGTGGTGAACAAAGCTGAGCGCCTTGCGTCCGTTCAAATCCATCTGTGAGCTCCTTAGTTGCATGGGTTATCTGTAAGATAGGAGCTTCACCCTGCAGCCGTCTATGCCCCGGCAACTGCCGGCGGCGCTTTACCTACGCTTTTATTATTGTTATTATCAGGTTTAGTTCGGCACGAAGGACGGATAACCGCATGAGAATCGGAGTGCTACAGGAAAGCCGCGCGGGTGAGCGCCGCGTGGCTTTGGTACCGGCGCATGTAAAGACGCTTGTGGACGCCGGGCACGAAGTGATCGTACAACGGGGCGCTGGTGTGGCCTCCGGCTATCCGGATGAGCAGTACCAAGCGAGCGGCGCGACCCTGGAGGCCGATCGGGCCGCGCTGCTCGGCGAGGTCGATGTCTTGGCGGCGGTGCGCTTCGGCCCCGCTGCGGCAAGCGACACCACCGGCAGCGATATCGCAGCAATGAGCCCGGGGCAGATTGTGATCGCTTTTCTCGACCCCTACGATACCGATTCGGCGTTGATGCGCCAGCTACGAGATCGCGGGGTGACTGCGTTTGCTCTGGAGCTGTTGCCGCGCATTACCCGCGCGCAGAGCATGGATGCGCTGTCGGCGATGGCGAATCTGGCAGGCTACCGCGCGGCGCTGATTGCCGCGGAGCAACTGCCGCGGGTATTACCGATGATGATGACCGCGGCCGGCACTATTATCCCCGCGAAGTTTTTCGTCATTGGTGCCGGCGTGGCGGGGCTGCAGGCGATAGCAACCGCCGGGCGGCTCGGTGCGGTGGTGTCGGCTTATGACGTACGCGCTGCAGCCAAGGATCAAGTGGAGAGCCTCGGCGCCAAGTTCGTCGAAATTGATGTGCCCGCTGAGGACGGTGAGGGTAGCGGCGGGTATGCCCGGGAGATGGACGAGGCCTTCTATAGCGCCCAGCGCGAGAAGATGAGCGATGTGATCGCCTCAAGCGATGCGGTTATCACGACCGCGTCGGTGCCCGGCCGTCCGGCGCCGCGCTTGGTGACCAAGGATATGGTCGCCGGGATGAAGCCGGGGTCTGTGCTGGTAGATCTGGCCGCCGAGCGCGGCGGCAACTGCGAGCTGACGCGGTGCGGTGAGACGGTTGCCTACAACGGCGTGCAGATCATCGGCCCTGTCGATCTGGCCGCAAGCGTGCCGTTTACGGCGAGTCAGCTTTACTCGAAAAACATCATGACCTTTTTGAGCACGTTGCTCGGTGAGGATGGGGCGCCGATGCTGGACAGCGACGACGAGATTCTGCAGGCGGCGATGATCCTTCGCGCCGGCGAGTTGCGGATACACGGCGCGCAGTAGGGCCGGCATGTACGGGGAGCGCACAAAAGGATGGATGCCATGGGTAACACGGTAGGGTTGATAACGGTTTTCGTGCTCGCGGTGTTCGTAGGGTTTGAGGTAATCACGAAGGTCCCGCCGATTCTGCACACCCCGTTGATGTCGGGGTCGAATGCGATCTCAGGTATCACGGTCATCGGTGCCCTGCTCGCGCTTTCGGCAGGAGAGAGCACGTTTACAACGGTGCTGGGATTCACAGCGTTGATCTTCGCCACAATCAACGTGGTCGGCGGATTCTTGGTCACGCACCGCATGCTCAAGAAGTTCAGGAAGGAACAATGATGACTGAGGCACAGCTCAACCTAGCGTACTTAGCGGCTGCGGCGCTTTTCATTCTTGGGCTCAAAGGCCTTACGCACCCGCGTTCGGCGGTGCGCGGCAACACTATCGGCGCGCTGGGGATGCTGATAGCCGTGGCCGTGACCCTGGTCGACCAGGGGGTGATGCGGATCGAGCTGATTGCGCTCGGTCTTGGAGTCGGCGCGGCGATTGGGGCGGTGCTGGCGCTGCGGATCCGCATGACTGCGATGCCTCAGCTGGTGGGCTTGTTCAACGGGTTCGGAGGCGCGGCCTCGGTACTGGTTGCCGGCGCGGTGTTCTTCACCGCAATGCAGGTCGCCGCTCGGGCCGCCGGCGCAGGAGGTGGGGTGATCGCCGTTACGCCGCAGGAATCGATTGCGACCGCCGCATCGGGGCTCATTGGCGCGGTGACGTTCTTCGGGAGTCTTGTGGCGTTTGGGAAGCTGCAAGGGCTGGTGAGCGAGAAGCCGCTGCGTTATCCCGGTGAGCAGGCGGTCAAGGTCGTTGTGCTGGGGGCCTCGCTTGCCGCAGCGGTGATGATCGTTCAGACTCCCGCGGACACAGGACTGTACTGGGTGCTCGCGGCAGCCGCGGGTGTGCTCGGCGTTTTGCTGGTGATGCCGATCGGCGGGGCCGACATGCCGATCGTGATCGCGCTGTTGAACTCGTACTCGGGACTTGCTGCTGCGGCGACCGGGTTTGTGCTGTCGAACACGGTGTTGATCGTCGCCGGGTCTCTGGTGGGCGCTTCCGGCATCATCCTCACGCAGATCATGTGCAAGGCGATGAACCGCTCGCTGGCGAATGTGCTGTTCGGCGGTGTGGGGGCGGTCGTAGAGAGCGCCGAGCAGGATGACTTGTACGCCGGAAAGGTCAAACAGACGAGCGGGGAAGAAGTAGCGATGCTTCTGAAAACCGCCCGCCGCGTGGTGTTTGTCCCCGGCTACGGTATGGCGGTCGCGCGGGCGCAGACGGCGGTGCGCATGCTTACCGAAGCGCTGGAGCACGACGGAGTGGACGTGCAGTTCGGAATTCACCCGGTTGCCGGACGCATGCCGGGTCACATGAACGTGCTGCTCGCCGAGGAGCGCATCTCGTACGACAAACTGCGCGAGATGGACCAGATCAACCCCGCCTTCCCGCAGACCGACGTGGTTATCGTGCTCGGGGCGAACGACGTGGTAAACCCGCGCGCGCGCGAGAACTCCGGCAATCCGATCGCCGGTATGCCGATCCTCAACGTGGACCAAGCACGCACCGTCGTCGTGATCAAACGCAGTCTCAGTCCCGGGTTCGCCGGCATCTCCAACCCTCTTTTCGCGGCCGATAACACGCTGATGTTTTTCGGCGATGGGAAACAGGCGATGGAGGGGTTGGTAGCGGCATACAGAGAGGCGTAACGCCTTACAAGGTGTGGTCCACTCCCTAAGACTTCGCTATACTCTCTGCCGGAGCAGGCTCTTCCTCGGGATCTTTGTACTTGTTGGCGATAGTCTTGATGTTCGGGAGCACCTTGAAGAACACCTCCACCAGCTCCGGATCGAACTTCGTACCCGCCAGCCGCCGCATCTCGGTGAGCGCGTGCTCTTCAGGCCACGCAGACTTGTAGACGCGCTTGGACATCAGCGCATCGTAGACGTCGGCGATAGCGACGATGCGCCCGAACAACGGGATCTCGGTTCCCTGTTTGCCGAGCGCGCGCCCGCTACTGTCGGTCTGAATAGGGCTGCCGGTCTCGATATCAATATGCCCGGGATAGCCGGTGCCGTCCCAGTTCTCGTGGTGATTGAGGGCAACAAGCTGCGCGAGCTCATCGAACTCTGACTGCTTGTTGACGAACAGCTGGGCGCCCTGCAGCGTATGAGATTTCATAATCTCGTATTCTTCGTTGGTGAATTGGGCCGGTTTCTTCAGGATCACGTCTGAGATCGCGACCTTCCCGACGTCGTGCAACATGGCGGCCATACGGAGATTGTCTTTGATGCGTTCAATCTCGTCCTGGCCTACCCCGTTGTCGATTGCCCAGCGCTCGTAAATCTCCACTGCGTAGCCGGCGACCCGGTTGACGTGCGGGCCGGTCTCCTTGGGATCGCGTAACTCGGCCATCTTGATCATGCGCAGCAGAATCGCGCGCGTCATCTGCGCGCGTTGCAGCGCGACAGTGGCGTTGGCGGCAAAGTGGGTGACGACGATCTCGTCTTCGTCATCGAAGGGGATCACGCTGCCGTCGTCGCCCTGTTTATTGATGACCTGTATAACCCCGAGGATGTCGCCGTGGTTGGTGGCCAACGGTATCGCGAGCATTGAGGTGCTCTTGTAGCCGGAGACCCGATCGTAATGCGGATTGAACCCGTACGGCGCCGATTCGGAAATCTGGTAGACATCCGATATGTTTACCGGTTTTCCGGTCGCGGCAGCGTATCCCGAGATGGTTTTCTTATTGATCGGGATCGTAAACACGTTGTAGATCAGCTTCTCCCCGGGCGGGAGCTGTGACTGCAACGTGTCGTTTTGCGCGTAGTTGATGGTGAGGTTCTTGCCGTCGCTGATGTAAATTGAGCCGGCGTCAGCTTTGAGCACCCGGCGGGCTTCCTGCAGGATGCGCTCGAGCAGGACGTCGAGGTCCTGCAGCTTGTTAAGCTCGGAGTCTAAACCAATGATGTCGCGAAGCTTCTCGGCATCCCCTGACATGCAGCCTGCCTTATTTTACTTTAGCGCAGCTAATGCGAATGGAGATCGGTCTCCACGGCGTTGCAGGTGATGTGCAGTTCGTGGCAGACGTCGCACTCCTCGATTGCATGGTGCTCGGCAAAGGCGTTCCAGTGTTCACGCTGGTTGGGAGTAAGAATCCCGACCCCGCGGCAGACGGGACATGTGTTTTCAAGTGCGTTGAGAATCGCCGAGCGAATAAACTGAGAGCGGTTTGGGATGCCCTCAAGCTCGTGCGCAAGAGACTCATCCACCTTGAAAGTGATTACTTCACCTTTCTT
>PWQX01000233.1 GCA_003556605.1 Spirochaetaceae bacterium | reverse complement strand
GGCTGATCGTGACAATGGCGTAATCCGGGTGGCGATGCCGTGCAAGATTGGTGTCTGCAAAGGACCGGAACACCGGGTCATTTTCATAGGCGATATCATAGGCTTCAGTGCCAACAGAGTACCTGATAACCTGGAGCGCCAACTTAGGCACCTTGGTTTCCTTCTCTGTCCTCGCTCCCTCTATCATGGCAACCGGCTCACACAGCCTTGCCTCTCCCTGACCATACGGTGTGCCCTCCGACTCCATACACACTGCAGTCCCTTCCGCGTGTCACTCCCGGGACAGGTGCCGTCATACTGGCGCCGCACGAGTGCCACGCTCGTGTCGCAAGCTAAGTCTATAGACTAAATAGAATGGCTATTCTGTGTCATGATGTTCCCGTGGTCGGCGGGGTCCACCGGACGGCCCCCCACGTCGGGGCGTCCTGCAGGTCCCGGCCACGAATAAGGCTCGTGGAAGGCTTCACGTGTGTCTCTGAGTCATGCGGCGCAACAAGGAGCGAGACATGACAGCAAAGACACAGCAGCCGAGTGCGGCACCGTCCACGGCACCTGAGGCACCCGAGGCGGTACTCGCCAGGGCACGACAGGAGCTCGAACGGCAGCGCATGCTGGCTGAGGAAGCGCGCAGAGCGGCGCTTGAGGAGGCCGAGAAGGCGTTCCAACAGATCCTCAACGCCTCATCCGAGGAACTGCGCCAGGCGGTCATCACCGCAGCCGAGGAGCACGGCGGTAAGGCCATCCTGACCGAGAACTCCCTCATCCTCTTCTGGTCCGAGGGAGGCAACATCGAGGCCGCAGGCTGGCAGTGCCAGCTGGTCCCGAAGAAGAAGGCCAGGTCCCACTCCTCCAACGGCAGCGGCGCCCCCAACTTCGGCGGCAAGCGCATCGCCATCCGTCCCGAGACGCTCGCCACGGTCGAGGAACAGGTCGGCCAGCCCGGACTGCTTGAGGGCAGGCTCATCTGGAACTCGATGCGCGAGCTTGCCGTCGCCCTTGGGGTCTCCAAGGATGACCAGCACCCCGACACCACCCTCCGCCGCACCTTCTCCGCCATTAAGGCCGACCTCGACGATGCCGCCTTCCAGGCAGCGGCCCTCACCGCTCCCGCGGTCACGGCCGAGGCACCGAACTCAGAAGCCCACAGCCAACCCCAGTCCGAACCCGGTCCCAGTGCATAACAGCCGCCAGGGACGCACGGGAAGCACCCCACAGCAGTAACACGAGGAGGCAGACATGCCCGACACCGCTGTCCCGTTGGCGGTGGTCAGGCTGGAGAAGGTCTGCAGGCACGTCCGCAAGTTCGTCGAGGAGCGCTCAGGCGACTCCACGATGAACGCACCGGAGTCAAATGGCACCCTCTACGTCGCAAAGACGTGGGAGGGCGTCATGGGCACCGGGGACGCGAAGCAGTACCGCATCTGGCTTGAGCCGCTGTAGCGCGTATCCCCACAACTGAATAGGAGGCCTGCACGTGGTAATCCAGAGCGTGGCTTACCAGTGCGGCTGCGGTTTCAGGACCGAGCTCCTGGCACAGGCGATGGAGCACGTCCGCAAGACGGGCCACTCCATGAAGGTGCAGGGAGAGATCCGCGAGACCGAGTCGCACAGGCGCAAGCAATAAGTACCCCAGGGCGGAGCGTGATGCTCCGCCCTTCCCGTATCGCGTGAGAAGGGGAGGTGATGCCCATGACAAGGGATTAGGACGCTCATAACGAACGCGTGACGGGAGGGAGCATGCACAAGTACCGCATGACGCCTCCCGAGGTCGCGCGCCGCCTGGCCGGCGGTGAGGCCGTGCCCTTAAGTGAGCTGCCGCTCATCGGGAGCGCTATCAGCAGCCGGACCATCAGGCTGTCTGACCCCGTGGCGGTGGAGCCCGGCTTTGCCGACAGCTACGGCATCGGGCGACGGTACCGGTCCATCGGGACGCTGGCCCAACACCTGGGCTGTCCCCCTACCGGCAACGTGCTCGAGTGGCTGGTGCGGGAGGTGCGCATCCTCGGAGAGAAGCAACGTAACTGAATAGGTAAGTAAGACTGGAGGGAGGTGACGAGTGTCATCACAGGAACAGGTGAGGTGCCCGCGCTGCGGGCAGATGGTCATGGCCTCGGCCATGGAGGCACACCAGCGGGTGTTCTGCACGGGAAGAACGAGTGCACCGACGATGCGGGCGGTGCTCCCGGTGGCAGCAAGCGAGGTGGACGACCTCCTGGCGCAGGCGGGGGTGGGGGCTGACGATCCCCTGCCGGTGCCGGTGGAGGAGCGCTTCTGGGTGTCTCCGCGGCACTTATCCACACTGGAGCGGGTCGCGGCACTGTCGGAGCTGGGCGAGGTCAGCAACGTCATGCTGCTGGGCCCTGCCGGGTGCGGCAAGACGACGCTCCCGCGGCAGTTTGCAGCAACGCAGAAGAGACCGTTCTACGAGGTCCACTGCGGC
The DNA here is from genome assembly GCA_003556605.1 of Spirochaetaceae bacterium. Classification (GTDB taxonomy): domain Bacteria; phylum Spirochaetota; class Spirochaetia; order DSM-27196; family SLAA01; genus B1Sed10-166. The sequence continues at coordinate 441 of PWQX01000233.1, read as the reverse complement.
TCTCTTGTCGACGTGGAGCAGTGGTTCGGGAAGGACAGGCTCGTTGATGGTGAGACGCGCTACCGCAAGTCCCGCCTCGTCAAGGCGCTGGAGACGCCGAGATGCGTCATCCTCTTGGATGAGATCAACCGGGCGCACCCGGAGTTGCTCAACGGCATCTTTGGGCTTCTCGACTGGCGGCGGAGCATCTACTCCGACGACCTGGGCTACATGATCCGCGTCGCAGAAGGCGTCACCTTCTTTGCCACCATGAACGAGGGCACGGACTACTTCGGCGTCAATCCCCTGGACAGTGCGCTCAGGGACCGCTTCCCCCGGATACTCAGGCTCAGCTATCCGCCGAAGGCTCAGGAGGAGGCGCTTCTTGTGGCACAGGGCGTGGACCCTGAGATCGCCGGACGGCTCGCGAGCTTCGCATCACAACTACGCCAGGCGACCAGC
>PWQX01000202.1 GCA_003556605.1 Spirochaetaceae bacterium | reverse complement strand
GATAGCGCCCGGGTTCCAGGAATCGCTATACCGTACTCGTGTCGGATGAGTCGGGAGAGCGGCGGCGTGAAGAGGTCGAGCTCGAGCCGGGTGAGGTTCGGCAGCTCAGTTTTGTTCCGGACGCTCGCAAGCCGCGGATGTCCTTGGTTGATACTAGTCCGGTCTCAGCTAACCTGTATCTGCAGTCGCGCTGGGCCGGAGAGACACCGCTGGCGCTTACTCTGCCGGAGCGTGATCAGCTAGGCCTAATTCGACGCGAAGGGTATCTGGATTCGCGCGTGGTGCTGGGGCCGAGAACCGGCCCGCGGTTTCAGCGTACCCTACAGCCCGATATCGAAGACCAAGCGGCTAGACTGCGCGACAGCCGCAGACGCTTCTATCGTGCGTTCGGGTACTTTGTGTTGTCGGTACCAGTGACCTTAGTGTTAAACGGGGTCTACGAAAACCTGTCCAGCGCCGTTCCCCGAGAAGGCGCAGCGCTGCCCGGGCTTTCGAGCAGCGAGCGCGATCGAATCGCGATGCAGCGCGAGACCGCCTACTGGGCAACCCTCGGATCGTTGACGGTTAGTGTTGGTCTATTTGTTAATATGGGAGTGCGATTGTCCCAGTACATCCGTACCGGTGAGGAGGCGCACTATCGGTGAGTTGAACCTGGAGGTTGGAGATGCGGAAGCGACTGAGCTCGAAGCTCAAGGAGCTCTTCGGGCGGCGCCAAGCGAGCGAGCAATTCTTTGACGAGCTTGAGGATGTACTGATTGAGTCTGACCTTGGCGCTACCGTGGCGTTCGAAGTGGTCGACGAGCTGCGAGCCGAGGCACGCCGCGCCCAACTGTCGAGTAAGGAAGAGCTGGCCGCTGCTCTCGGTGAACGGCTGCGCCCGTACCTCCGCCGTGTCGAGCTGCCGCTCACCGCAGATCAGCTGAACGTGTTCTTGGTATTAGGGGTCAACGGGGTTGGTAAGACCACTACAATCGCTAAGCTTGCGCAGTATTATCGTGAGCACGGAGCCGGCGAAGGCGTAGCGCTCGCCGCGGGAGATACCTTTCGAGCGGCCGCGGTTGAACAGTTGAGCTTGCACGGTCAGAAGCTGGGTCTCCGGGTGGTAAGCCAAGCTTCAGGTGCCGACCCGGGTGCGGTAATCTATGACACTATTGAGAGCGCCAAGACGCGCGGCGAGTGTCTGGTGCTCGCTGATACCGCCGGTCGAATGCATACGAAGGCCAACTTGGTTGCTGAGCTTGGTAAGGTGGACCGTATCGTGCGCTCTCGGTCACCCGAGTGCAACTATAAGAAACTGCTGGTGGTCGATGCCACAACCGGGCAGAACGGGCTTCGACAGGCCGAGATCTTTCATGAGGCGGTTGGGGTTGATGCCATTATACTTGCGAAGTATGACTCAACCGCGCGGGGAGGTATTCTTGTTTCGGTTGCGAAGAACCTCGGGCTTGGGTGCGCGTTCTTGGGCACCGGCGAGAAGCTCAGCGACCTCGAACCGTTTGATCCTGAAAGCTACCTTACGGAGCTGGTGGGAGGCGTATGATACCACGTGCGGCAGTGTTGCTGCTGGTGCTGGCCTCGGCCGGTGTATGCTTCCTCGGGGAGCACGCCTGGGCGGACTCGCAATTGCGTTACTATCGCTCGAACGGTGCGGCGATGCTGCTCGAGGAAATCTCAATTGAGGAGCGTGAGCAGCACAAGTACTATCTGACGCAAGCGCGTCCCAAGAGCGAGCTCGAGCTTCGCACACTCTACCGTGAGGGCGACCCAATTCTTACCCGCCGGTTGAGCTATCGTGACGGCGCCGTTCAATGGGAAGAAGATCTGGATGGAGAGGTTGTCCTCTCCCGCCGTGAGTTCAGCGACGGGCGGCGGCTGCAGGCGGAGGAACGCTTTGAAGAGGGAGAGCTTGCGTTGCGGCTGGAGTACAGCTACCGCGAGCATCGAATCGAGCGGATCAGCGCATTTGACCGCGAGGGAGCGCTGTTGTATTGCGATCACTACTCGTATCGATCCGACGGACGTCTACGCCGGATTGTGCGCTCGTGCCCGCCGCGAGACTCCGGAAGCGACGAATCAGGCGGGCGCGCTTCCGGCGGCAATGACTCCGGCGAAGAGGCACCGGGGTTCTACGCCGAGTTTCGCTTTGTGGAGGGTATGCTGCGCTCGGAATGGCACGAATACGAGGGCCATACTGCAGCGGTGAGCTACGATCGTGTTGGGCGTTTAGCGCAGCTCGAGACCTGGTTGGGTGATAGTTACAAGCGGGTGCAAGACTATCAGTATCAAACCGCTGAACCGGGCTCAACGATAGAGTTCGAGCGGATTCGAGTACCGCAGCAGGAATGGGAGGAGCTGCGACGGTTCGATGATGAAGGAATGCTCAGCGGGCGGGTCGTGCAGCACGAGGGGCAGATTGTAGAGCGCGACGAGTACGAGTACGCCGAGGGTTTGCTCATCGAGGAACGGCGCTATCGGCAGGACAAGGTGCAGACGGTGCGCTACGATTACGATGAGGACGGCAGTCTGCGTGAGGAAGCGTGGGTACGTAACGGTGAGCCTGAGCGCCTGCGGCAGTACCATGCGGATCGCCGTGTAATCGAGCTGCGTTATCGCGATGGTCGACCGGTACTCAGAATAGAGTACCGGGACGACGAGCGCCTACGTGAAGAGGTTATTCGGGACGGCGAGGTGGTTCGAGTAAGAGAGTATGGGACCGAGTAGGCGACGAGCCGTTAGGTGGGTTGCATTTATTGCCGGACGTCATTTCCGTACTCGCCGGCGTGAAAAGGGGCACACCGCTTCGATTCTGTCGGTTACCGGGATCGCGGTCGGCGTCATGACGCTGGTGACGGTCCTCGCGGTGATGAACGGCTTTCAACTGACAGCGATACAGGACATCCTTGAGATAAACTCGT
>PWQX01000036.1 GCA_003556605.1 Spirochaetaceae bacterium | reverse complement strand
GCTGTAGATTAGTGGCGTTCCCACCTCGATCCTGTCCACTATATCGTGCAGCCGTGTGGCGGACTCCACAGCAAGGTCCAATGACAGTGTATCCAGAGCTACCTGTAGTTCAACTGATTTGGCCTTCAAACTGTTGTTCCTCGCTTCAGTGGTTCGCATATACTACAGCCGGCCAAGCATGCCGCTGAGGATTCGTGGAGTGTTGGCTACATTAGCCGGCTCACAGCACCGGCTGCGATACTAAGGCTAAACCGGCAACTACTCTCGCACAGCGTGACAACCACCTTGGTAAAGCGCAGCTGTCCACCGCCACATTGTTTTGTGCAGGATCTGTGTTCGTCGCTATATTCTCAGTACAGCCTTCCACGCATCTTCGAACGCGTGGTATATGTTCTTGGGTTCAATGTAATCGCCAATAGCATATACCGCTGGGCAGAGCTTCGCGAAAACATCAATTGATTCTTTTCTTGCCTGTAACCCAACAGCTACGATTACCGAATCGGCCTCAATCTCGTGGCGTTGCTCCGTTGCATCGGTGCATACTAGTGTGTTTCTCGCAATCTCGTCCACGCGCAGACCGGTGCGTATGGCAACGCCGGCTCTTTCCATTCTTTCCATCAACGCGCCGGCGCTTGTCGGCTCGCTGCCTATGAGAATATCGTCGCGCATCTCGACCACCAGCGCGTCCTTTCCCAGTTCCTCCGCAACAAATAGCGCGGTCTCGCATCCAATAGTCCCGCCGCCAACTACTGCTGCTTTAGCTCCCAGGGAGGCATTGTTCATCAGAACATCGTATGCACCAACCACAGAGCTGCCGTTAATTCCCCGGACAGCTGGTGTGGTGTAATCAGATCCTATGGCAACAATCAAGGCATCCGGTTCAAGCTTCCGCACTAAATCAGGTGTCACGTCAGTCGTCATCCTTATTTCGACGCTAGACTGCTCCAGTTGTGCTATTAGCCAAGCGAGGAGCGCCCGGGTATCAGCTTTGAAGGCGGGCATGGAAGCCTCAAGGATATGGCCACCTAAAACAGCCGACTTCTCACACAAACAGACATCGTGGCCGTGCATTGACGCAACTCTCGCTGCCTCCATACCCGCTATACCACCGCCGACGACAAGAACTTTCTTACGCTCACAGCCGCTTTGAACGCTAAACCTTTCTTCTCGTCCCGCTGAAGGGTTCACCTCACATTTCACAGAATGTCCGCTGAAGAAGCCTGAAACGCAGCCTTCGTTACCCCTTATACACGGACGGATATCAGCCGGCTTCCCTTGAACGATCTTGTTTGGTAGTTCAGGGTCTGCTATGAGAGCTCTTCCCATCGCACACAGATCGGCTGCACCTCGTTGCAGCGCTTGCTCGGCTGTCTCCGCATCGAGTGAGCCAACCGCAATTACGGGTATTTCAACGCTGGATCGTATTCTTTCAGCCAAGTGCAATAGATGACCTCGTTCCACGTATATCGGCTGCGCCTGATGGTGAGCCGACTCGCCTATGCCTCCGGTGACATGCACGTAGTCGACACCTGCTTGTTCTACCAGCTGCGCGAACTCAACGACTTCTCCGAGCGCTATTCCTTGTTCAACAAACTCATCCGCACTTACTCGGTAGCCGACAACGAAATCAGGTCCCACCGCTCCCCGTACTCTCTCAATGGTCTCCAAAGCGAAGAGAGCTCTGCCTTTGAGATCGACACCGTACTTGTCTCCCCGCCGATTTGTGTATGGTGATAAGAATTGACTAAGCAGGTAACCGTGGGCACCGTGGACCTCAACACCATTGAAGCCCGCTTGTCTCGCCCGCCTCGCCGCCTGCGCAAAAGAGTCTTGAATGCGCTCTATCTCTGACGTTTGGAGTTCTCTTGGCGTCTCGCTATAGGAGGTGAGCCCAGCAACGCTGGTGACCCTACTGCGAATAGGTGAGGGGGCAACCGGAGTTCTTCTGATGATTGAGGAGGTGGTCTGTCTTCCCGCATGGCATATTTGAAGGATGGCGACTGTGTCGTAGAACTGAATGCTCTCTGCCAAGTTGTTCAGACCGGGTATGAGATGGTCACTGTAGACGCCAAGTTGGCAGACTGCGGCCCTGCTTTCCAATTCGTCTATATAGCTATACTCTACAATTACCGCTCCAGCCCCCCCTTTCGCCCTTTCGCTGTAGTACTTCACCATCTTCGTTGTTACTGAGCCATCCGGAGCGGCGAGGCGTGTGCACATCGGGGGCATCACTATTCTGTTTTTCAGAGTAACGTTGGCTAAGGTGAACGGCTCTAACAGCTTCCATTGCTTCATGCCACGCCTCCCCAGGCTGTATCTCAACTCCGTTGAAAGCAGTCAATGTGGAGGGATGCCTCTTCGTCGTGGAGTGCCGACAAATCATTGGGTGTACCTTGGTACGAAGAGACAACCCCCATAACGAGTGAACTCGTCCGCGCGCGATAAGCCTACGCTGAACCCCTCAGCCGTCCTAAGCAGACATCGTCGCGAACATGTTCGATATTGGGGCAACGTCACTCGTCAGGAATGATCGCAACCGCCTCAATCTCAATGTTTGCACCGCCGATCAGATCACCAAGAACGGCAGTGCTGGCCGGAAATATCTTCATCCACTGAGGATATATTCTTTGACGGATTTTCTTTAACTCCTGATAAACCTGCTCATTCTTTACAATGATGTACGTCTTTACCACGTTTTCCATCGTACCGCCGGCCGCTTCCACGAGGGTCTTAATGTTCGTTAGCGCAACCTCTATCTCCTTCTTCAGGTCATCCTTGATCAGCTCCCCCGTCTTGGCATCTTTACCACCAATCCCCGCTACAAATACGAAAGGCCCCATCTTCACCGCATTCGTATACTCAGCGTCCTCTTTCGGCACTCCGTCGGTTACTACTCGTTGTTTCTCGTACTCCATCACATGCTCCTCTTCAAATGCTGGTCTTGAATTGGTCAACTATTTCGGTTCAAGGATTCGGCCTATGCTATTCCAAGCGCAGGATCTTTCTTGCATTCTCGTTCAGAATCATTCTCGCGGCGCTTTCACAAGCCTCCTCCGTCCAACCATACTTCGTTGCAAACTCTTGAAGAACATCCGTCAACAACCTTCTGCCCCACCACGCACTGCAGCCCAGCCTTTCAATGTAACCAAATGAATCACTACCAAAGAGTATTCTGTCGATCGGCGAAAACTGAATTATGGTTCTTAACGCATCTCTCCAGGCAGCAGGATAGAAAATCATGAACGACAGATCGATGTACATGTTGCCGCTGCCGGTATAATACGATTGGAGAGGTAAGACCGCCGCTTTCCGGTAATCCGGATATCCGGCGTGCAATATCACTATTTTGGTATTCTTTAGCTCTTCATTGACCATAAACGGATGTAGGTTCGCCGGATCGTTGTTCTGCAGCGTTGTGGAGACTGAATCGATTGCGGCCACATGGAAAATCATTGGGCAATCGTAATGAGCCGCCAGCAGACAAACCTCTTTGGTAACGAAATCTTGATATGTTCTGAAATCATTCTGCAATTCCGGATTCTCGTATACAGGTATCTTGGCCCCCCATACGACTTTGTATTGCTCCGGTTCATTCTGCACAAGCCGCTTATAGGCTGCATTAGCGTCGCTCTTTTTTATTATATCGATAGCAAGTGTTCGATAATAAGCCATCATACTCTTCAAGGCACGGGCATCTAGTCTCATTGCCTCGTCGATATCTTCTTTGATGAGATCTACGACTTGATCTATATCCTTCGCACCTTTTTCCTTCGCCCAAATAGGCTGTATTATGCGAGTCACGCCGTAGGTCCATACATAGCTATCCGCCGGAAAATCCTCTTCTAGTTGGGTTTTGCCGCGTTTATCCTTTCCTGGTATAGACGGTCTCGGTGCCTTGAGTTGCTTGGCCCCGAAGAAATCGAGATTAACTTTTTCAACATTCTCACGATCAAGAACAGACTGCACGTAACCATTGAAACCTAGGTTCTCAATACTCTGAGAAATCATTCTGTCTACGTCACCTAGAGTAGGATCGCATCCGTATCTGACCGCTGCGTATCGCAGAAGAGTTGTTTGGTGAGTGCCTACCTTGCCGAAGTACTCCTTACTCTCATCCCCTTCCTCACAGAACTGCGATAGTGTCCCCTTTCGAGGCGCGTGAGCGTGAAAGTCAATAATTGGAATGTGGTCGAAATTTAGCATCTGATTACCCTCCATCTACAGCGCCGAGTGAAAGCCCTTTAATTATGTATTTGTTGGCCAATATGGTTACTACCAACGGTGGCAACATGATTACCATGGCGTTGGCGGCAATATCCCAGTATCTTGGCCCTCTTACATTCCACATTCCGGACATGGTGACGGGAAGGGTGTTGTTCTCGAAGGTAAGAACGAGGGCAAGCAAGAACTCATTCCAGGCGAAAACGAACGAGAACAAGAAGGCCACTGCAACTCCGGGAATAGCTAAAGGTATAAAAATTTTGAGAAGTGTATTCCAGCGACTGCTTCCATCAACCATAGCCGCTTCTTCTATTTCCTTGGGTATATCGTTGAAGAACTCTTTGACTATCCAGGTCACTATGGGCATGTTCATGATACTGTACACAATAATTAGACTAGGCAGTTCATCGACCATTCCCGCCCAAGCGAACAAAATAAAGAACGGCACGGCAAGAGCAACCGGTGGGAATATTCTCTGGGAAAGAATAAAGAAAGCTATTCCATCATTGCTGATTCTTCTGTATTTAAAGCGCGTTAAAGCGTATCCTGCCAGCGTTCCCAGTGCGACGGTGATCACCGAACTTCCGCCGGCGACCAGTATGCTGTTTATCAAGTATCTAGCGCCCCTACCCAGCACGGGCGAAACAACACGTACCCCGTCTACAGATGCGCCCCCAATCACCCTTGCCCATGCCCTAAAGCACGGTTGAAAATCAATATAGGGTATATATGTTGGAAGGGTTCCATACACCGAGCCAACATCCTTGATAGACATTATGGCGACCCAGTAGATGGGAAACAAAGCGAATATGAGCCAAACGATTAGAAAACTATAGGTGACTATGTTTCGCCCGGTTTTTCGTATCTTATGGTGATTACTGGCCATTATCGTAACCCACCGATTCGTTTCAGAGACCGGATGTAATACGTAAATATTATGATGATCAGGAATAGCTGAACCCATGACATTGCTGCACCGTAGCCGAGGTTAAAGGCCCGAAACCCAACGAGGTATATGTAGAAATTGACCAGCTCCGTGGAGCGCCCCGGACCACCGCCGGTAAGAATATATATAGTATCGAATACCTTAAAAGCGTCTATTGTTCTCAACAAAGTGACGGTCATGACAATCGGAAGCGCCAACGGTAGCGTGATCCTCCAGAATATTCTGAATGGTTTAGCACCATCGACAACCGCCGCTTCGTACATCTGCTGGGGTATGTTTTCGAAGGCCGCAAGAATAGTAAGAATCATAAAGGGGGTCCACTGCCACACATCCACAATGACCAGAGTTATGAATGCGGGAGTGCTTCCGGAAAGCCATTCAACAGGTGCTACACCGAACAACCTAAGAAAATGATTGGCGGGGCCTCTGCTGAAGTCAAAAATCATTTTAAACGCATAGGCAACAGCAATGGGTGAAAGGAGCATCGGAAACATGTAACAAACGCGAAAAATGCTCTTGCCCTTTATATTCTTCTGAAGAAGCGCAGCAATAAATGTTCCAAGAATCCATTGGAAAACAATCAGAGCAAGTACATACCCAAGGGTACGTCTGAACGCCTCCCAGAACCTTGAGTCTCCGGCAAGGGCTCTAAAATTATCCAGCCCAATAAACTCAAGTCCTCGAGCTCCCGGAGTCCATCTGGAAAGCGACAAAAACAGTGAGAAAAGCAGAGGGAATATGGCAATAACGAGTATATAAGCCAGAACTGGGACGATGAATATATACTTCATAGTGCTATCAGATCTGTCCGTCACCAACCGCTCCTTCTTAGCCCATTAGGGGGTGTTTCCTTTATGCGCACCAGCGAACATACTGGACAGCAAGACCCGCCTTTTCAAAATGCAAATGTGATGAAAAGGCGGTTTCTTCCCTCAAAACAGCGCCTATCTAATCGTCTATTCCTAGATGATGATGATAGAATTCAATCTGCTCGTCCCTACCCAACCTATCAGTAAGTGCATCCCACTGCGTCGCTACCTCATCAAGCGCCTCTTGAGCGCTCTGAGACCCAGTGATAATGCTACTCAACGATACATCATAGATGGTCTCACTGTATTCGGCCGAGCCGGGTATCCGCAAATCAACGACAGCATTCGGGTGCTCCGTAGAATCGAGAACAGCCTGGATATAGCTTTCTGCAGACTGGCGATCCCAACCGTGATCAAGCCAAGGCCCGACATTATCAGCATGCGACCTGCGCCACGGCTGGTAACCGCTATCGGGTACCGCCACATCAATTGAGCTGATTCTCTCACTGAGCATGAACTCGATAAAATCGAAGGCAATATCAGGATGCTCTGTCGTTGAGGTGATGTACCAAGACCAACCATTGAATGAATGTGCAGGTGCATAGTGAACTTCCTCGGTTTCTACCCATTCATTTGTTCGCCAATCCCAGTATTCATTGGAACCGGGTGACATCGCAAATCCAAGCTTCCCTTGCACGCGCGAGGCATCAGAGAGACTTTCAGGTCCGATATCACCGTGGTCAATCGCCATAGCGGCGTGGCCAAGGATTATCTCGTTAATGACATCACCGCGTGTCCAGTCCAAGCCGGGCCCGGTACCTCTTTCAATCATCTCGTGGTATAGCTCGAGTCCCTTGACCCATCCAGGACTATTAGCCAGCGGCCTCATAGTCTCAGGCTCGAAGAACATGACACCCGCTGTGTCGATCTCATCGTGTGGAATTACGCTGAACGGGGCCACCCAGGGGTAGGAATACATGAACTGTGGATTGCCGCGCCTAGTAACAGTGACAAAACCGACGTTATCCTGACCGTCGCCACTCCAGTCCCAGCCATTAAAAAACTCAGCAACGTCGATGAGCTCCTTGAGTGTCTGCGGGGGAGTATTGTAGGAGTAGCCATACTCATCTCTGAACCGAGCCTGATACTCCTCGTTACCCAGGATATCTGTTCTATAAAACAAGAACATATTATCATTGTCGCAGATTAGACCGTAGGTTTCTCCTTTGAAGGTATTCTTAGCTACAACACCATCCACCACATCATCTGGGTACCAATCCAGATTCTCGACATACCGAGAGAGCGGTATGATATAATCCCAGCCAACAAAGTCTGCCATCCAGGCGTTGCCCACCAGCAGCATGTCAAATCGGTCACTCCCTGTGGCAGCTACCGACTGCACTTGAGAAAACAGGTCAGGGAATGCACCCTGGATTACATTGATCTCGTACTTGCCCTCCCATTTTTCCTCCCATTCGGCAGCATGGCGTTCAATCGGTCCGCTAATGAAAGGACCGGTTAAGGTGAACACGTTTAGTGTAACCGCCCTTTCCTCCCTCCCTCCAGCCAGAACGACAGCAGTGACGACAACAAGCAATAGAGCTATTGCGGTAATAATGCTGCCAGTTCTAAGAATCTTGGTCTTCATCATAACCTCCGTTAACGGAAAGATCCGTTATTGTACTCCGGTCCTCTTAATGAGTCAACAACAATTCTAATAGATATATAGACAAATAGAGCTCTATATTTCAGTCAATCTTGCGCGCGGTGTAGTTTATGTGCGTAACCGCTAGCTTGATTGTACCTCAAGTCTGTTGACAGGACCCTATGTTTACCGAATAATGTATAGATATCTATATTAATATAACTGGCGCTGAGCTTAACCAAACTGTCCAAGACTAAAGGGTGTATTGCAATGGAAAGAATCCGAGTGTATTCGTCAGATCATACCGGTCGCGTAAACGGCACGCGCATCGGCAACCTAAGGTGGCATGGTCGAGGTCGCCTATGAATCTCACTGCAGCGGTTGTAAGTCTCAGCGCCATCGGTTTTGCAATTACAGTGAGCTTTACCCGGAGAATAAATGCCGGCCTCGTGGCAGTTGCCACTGCCTTTGTGCTCGCACTTATCTTCGATATTCCTGCCTCTCAAGTGGTCAGCGGCTGGCCGACCAGCTTGTTTGTCACGCTGCTCGGTATGACTCTGCTGTTCACCATAGCCGCTACAAATGGCACCCTGACGGTGGTGGCCCGGATCTGCAGCGGCTACACCGGAGGGAACCGGCGCCTGCTCCCGCTTGTGTTTTTCGCCCTGGCTGCCGTTATCGCGGCACTAGGGCCGGGTAACATAGCCGCGTGTGCATTGCTCCTGCCCATCGCACTTACCGTCGCAAAGGATGAGGATTTGTCATCACTGCTGGTTTCTACTATGGTCATTACCGGCTCAAATGTCGGGGGGCTCTCTCCCATTGCTCCCACCGGCATTATTGCTGCCAATCTGGCCGTAGCGCAAGGACTTGAAGTCGGCAACCAGGTTTTTGTCGCTATGATCTTCAGCGGCACGCTTTTCGCTGCCTTGTGCTATGTAGTTCTCGGCGGTGTGAAGCTCCGGCGATCGGCCTACAGGCACCATGGCTCAACCCAATTGTCGGCGCGGCAGAAGACCACCCTGGTTGTCATACTCCGTGTTGTCCTTTCTATCTTAGTGCTGAACTGGAACATTGGTCTAACCGCGTTCCTTGGGGCTGTCGTGCTTCTGTTTCTTCGAGTAGGCCGTGACAACGAAGTTCTGCGCTGTATTCCATGGGCCGCGCTTATACTGGTTTGCGGCGTGGCACTGCTGGTGAACGTCATGGAGATCACCGGCGGCGTGCAGCTCGTTACTACGCTCCTCCGGCAGGCTCTGACCCCGGCGACTCTCGGTCCCGGCTTCGTTGTTATCGGTGGTGCTCTGTCGGCGGTTTCAAGCGCCAGCGGGGTTGTGCTTCCCACGCTCATTCCGGTTGTCTCGGGCATGGTTGCAGCGATGCCGGGGGCCTTGTCAGCCGAACAGCTGATCTCCGCTATCGTAATCGGCGCACACGTAGTAACGACAAGCCCCATTTCGACGCTGGGCGCTCTCGCGGTGGCATCCTCGTCGCCGGAAAACCGGGATGCGCTTTTCACTGGTCTGGTTATCGTTGCCGCAGCCGGCGTTGTGTTCGGAGCCGTTTACGTGGCGGCGGCGAGCGTGCTGTCGTAGTTACGATGTCTTGAGGAGCAGAACGGTCTCACCAACGTTAACCACAGCCCCGGCGGGATGGAGTATCTGGGTAACCGTCCCGTCGTAATTTGATTCAAGCTCGATAACCGCTTTCTCGGCTATCAGTTCGGCGAGCTGTGTGCCCTTTTTCACCGTGTCGCCTGGAGAAACGTACCATTCGGAGATCTCTACTTCGTCCACACCGTCGCCGACATGCGGAACTATGATTTCGCGTTCCATGAAACATTATTTCCTTATGGTGCTGGTTTTGCGGCTGCCGGATACACCGCCGGGCGAACCGGATGAGCCGTTATCGCTGCGGCGGATTGCCGATTTTATGTCCGCCACCGACGGAACCATCGCACCTTCAAGTGATGGAGCAGCCGGCAGAGGTGTGTCTGTTGAAGCGATGCGCAGCGGGGGGGCTTTGAGGTCGTAGAACATTTGCGACACCACCGTGTCCACCACTAGGGCACCCCAGCCACCTTCGTAAGGATTCTCTTCAACGGTCATCAGCAATCCTGTCTTGCCGAGTGATTCACATACGGTTTCCGCGTCGAAAGGCTTGATAGTGCGAAGGTCTATGACCTCTACCGATATCGCTTCTTGTTCCATCTCTTCGGCTGCTTGGAGGGCACGTCGAAGCATCAGGCCGCAGCTGACGACGGTGAGATCGGAGCCCACCTTGCAGATCTTTGCTTCAGATAGATTGATAGGTTGTGCATCGGGATCAAGCTCCCCTTTCTCGCCATAAAGCAGCTTGTGCTCCAAAAAGAGCACCGGATTATTATCACGGATGCTGCCGAGCAGCAGACCGAAGGCGTCCTGCGGGTTCGACGGCATTACAACTTTCAACCCCGGGATATTCATAAACCACCCCTCGGCCGTTTGGCTCTGGTGCGCGCCCTCCGCTTTGCCGGTGCCGAAGTTGGCCCTGATGACCAGAGGAACGGGGGTCTTGCAACCGGAGAGATAGTAGTACTTCGCGGCATTGTTTATGATTTGATCCATGGTGATCGGGATAAAGTCGGCATACATCAACTCCACAACAGGGCGCATACCGGCGACCGCTGAGCCGACACCGGCGCCTACGATGGTAATTTCTGCCATTGGGGTGTCGAGAACGCGCAGTTCTCCGAACTCTTTCATCAACCCACGCGTTACGTTGTATATCCCTCCATAGGCCCCTACGTCTTCACCCATGACGAACACGCTGCTGTCTTGCTTCATGGCAAGCTTCAGCGCCTCTCTCAGGGCTCCGGAAACAGTGGTTGTCATTCTCTTACTTCCTCTCGTGTTTTTGTCGAGCTCTCGCCCTTTGTGTATGGAAACTCAGGCAAACACGCACTGCACAAAGTTATCAGGGTCAGGATCGGGCGCCGACATAGCGACTGCACTCGCCTCATCTATCTCCTCAGATACGCGTTTCTCCACTGCCCGCAGTGCTTCACACCGAACACCGGAGCTGCTGAGATAATCACGGTAGATCTCCAGAGGATCTCTACTGCGCCAATAGGTAAGCTCGTCGGCAGGGCGCCCATCGTCAGGGTGATGGCTTTCCGAATGGCCTCTAAAGTTGTAGGTTTTGCATTCGATGAGGCTCGGTCCGTCTCCTCTGCGAGCCCGGTGCACCGCGCGTCCAACAGAGTGAATAACCTCAATCACATCCTGGCCGTCCACCATATCGCCGGGGATTCCATAGCCGATAGCTCGCTCGGCGATATCGCCGTTACGCGTCTGTGTCGTGATTGGCGTGGAAAGCGAGTATCGGTTGTTTTCGCATACGAATACCACAGGGAGATTTAACGCCGCAGCAAAATTGATTGCCGAGTGACAGGCGCCGGTACTCGCCGCTCCATCACCAAAGAACGCCAGAGTCGCTTGATCTGTTTGTCGTGTTCTCGCCGCCAGCGCCGTTCCCACCGCCACCGGAAGTGAGCTCCCCACGACAGCACTACCGAGAAGGATGCCCCGCTGCATGTCGCCAAGATGATGTGCTGTCCAGCGGCCACCGGAAATGCCGTTGGCCTTGCGCAGCACTTCAAGCAGATACTCCCTCGCGCTGACACCTTTGGTGAAAAACGCTCCGCGGGTACGCAGAGCCGGCAGAACGTAATCGTCGTCCCTAAGGCAAAATGTGGCCCCAACCGCAGAGGCTTCTTGTCCGGTGCTGGTCATCGGCTTTTCCGGCAAGACCTTTTCAGCGTAGAGCTTGATCAAAAGCTCCTCAAAGCTTCGGGTCAGATATAAGAAGTAATACAGCCGGGTGAGCGCTTCGGCGTTGAACAGCATTCTCTTCCTCCTGTTGCCCGTCTTTGCGTAAGCTTGCGCTCTGAGCAGTTAGTATAGACATCTACATGAATATCGCACCGCTTT
>PWQX01000112.1 GCA_003556605.1 Spirochaetaceae bacterium | reverse complement strand
TTGCGGCGCTGGGCATGCGCGGGCGCGAGATCGTGCGGCTGTTTCTCACCGAGGCGTTCTACATTGGGTTAGCCGGGACGATCCTCGGCGTCCTGCTGGGCACGGCGCTCACGATCGTCACCGGGTGGACCGGTCTCGACTTCAGCGCACGTATGGATGCAGCGGACCTGAACGTATCCTCGATTATCTACCCGGTAATCACCCTGCGCACGGCGCTGGCGGTGGCCGCCTTTACGGTGCTGGTTTCCAGCCTGGCGTCGCTGTTTCCGGCTTCGGGGGCGGCGCGGCTGACGCCGGTGGAGGCGCTGCGTGAATAGCGCCGGCGGCGGGATCTGTGTAATGAGAAACACACAATGATCAGGAGAAGATCTATGAAACTGGCGGGCATTGCACTGCGAAACGTCTTCCGCAACGGCCGGCGCAGCCTGCTTTCGGTAACCGCGGTTGCGGTAGCGGCCTTGAGCATCACGCTGCTGTTTGCGCTGCTGGAAGGCATTCGCGCCGATATTCGCCGCAACGCCTGGAACTATGAATCGGGCGAAGTGCGCATACGCAATGCGGACTTCGACCGCTACGAATACCTGAACCCGGTGCAGTACGTGGTACCGGACTACCGCGCGCTCACCGAGCGCCTGGAACAGCTGCCGCAGGTCGCGGCAGTGAGCCCGCGGATCAATATTCCCGCGGTGTCGTTCCGCGGCGAGCGCCAGATCAGCGCGCGCGGGATTGGGCTGGATTTCACGACCGAGCAGGAGTATCAGGATGATCTCGAGGCGATCGTAGCCGCCGGCCGCCTGCCCGAACCGGGAACCAGCGAAGCGATCCTCGGCAACCGGCTCGCGCGCGAGCTCGGCGCCGGCGTCGGCGACACGGTGACGTTTCTAACGCAGACTCGTACCCGCACCTCAAACGCCTTTACGGTGGACGTTGTAGGTCTCGCCGCCTTTCCGGTGGCGGCGCTTGATCGCACTGCGTTCCTGCTCCCGATCGACGCTGCCGGGCACTATATGCGCATGCGCGACGCTGCAAGTGAGGTGCTCTTGAAGAGCACCGACGGACGTACCGAGGTCTTGAAAACCGGCGTGAGTGCGCTGCTGTCCGAAGAGGGCCCTGAGGGGATGAACGTAACTCCCTGGACCGAGGTCAGCGGCGGCTACGGTTACCTGCAGATGGCCGATGTGGTCTACCGCATCATCGCGCTGTTTTTCTTCCTCTTGGGCAGCACCGTGATCGTGAACACTACAATGATGACGATCCACGAGCGTACGCGCGAGATCGGCACGCTCTCGGCGATGGGCATGCGCGGCGGCGAGCTGGTGCGTTTGTTTTTCACCGAAGCGACCTACCTCGGGATCGCCGGGTCGCTGGCGGGAGTGCTGGCCGGCGCTGCTTTGGCGCTGCCGCTGCAGTACACCGGCATAGATTTCGGCGCGCAGATGGAAATGGTGGATATGGACATATCCACGGTGCTGTACCCGGTTCTGAACTGGCGCTCTACGGTGCTGACGTTCTTCTACTCATTGGCGGTGGCGATGCTTGCATCGTTCGTGCCGGCGCGGCGGGCGGCGAAGCTGCAGCCGGTTGCGGCGCTGCGCGCGTAGCGCCGGCACGCTACGGGCACGCGGGCAAATTGACTTTGGAATCAAGGAGGGTGAGATAATGCAATATCGACGAATAGCTCAACGCAAGGCATGGCAGATTGGGTTCTTGGCGGCGCTGGCGGCACTGGCGGCCCCGAGCGCGTTCGCGCTTACCGCCGATGAAATCATCGCGCGCATGGAGGACAACCAGACCCACCCCACCAGCTACATTGAGGGCGAGATGGTGATCACCGACCGCTTCGGCGACCGCGTAAGCACCTTCTTCGCCCACACCGAGGGGGATGACCGCTTCCTGGTGGAGTTCACCTCGCGCGACGAGGAGGGCCAGCGGGTACTGCGCCGCAACGACGATCTGTACCTGTATTACCCCGACGCGCGTGAGACAATTCGGCTGACAGGCTCGGCGCTGCGCGACTCGCTGCTGGGTTCGGACATCTCCTACGAGGACATGACCGGCGGCCGCGGCCTCGCTGAGGACTACAGGTTTGAGTTGCTCGGCGAGGAAACCGTCGACGGCCGGCGGTGTTACAAGATTGAGCTCACCGCACGCGGGACCAACGTGGCGTATCCCAAGCAGATCTACTGGGTGGACAGCGAGGACTTCGTGCTGCGCAAGAGCGAGCAGTACGCGCGCGCCGGGCGCAAACTGAAGGTCACCGAGGTGCTGGAGACCATGGAGCAGGACGGCTACATCTTCCCGGCACGCATCCTCATCACCGACCAGACCCGCCGCTCCAGCGGCACCGAGATGATTCTGCACCAGGTGGACATCGGCGTAGACCTGCCGCGCGGGATCTTTTCACTGGAACAGCTGACATGGTAACCGGCATGCGAACAACGAAACACCACCGGCGCGCCGTGCCTCGCGCGGCGCGCGGCGCTCACCACGCTCGCGACGTCCTCCACGCCCCGGGCCGCCACCACGATTGCAGCGCCCGGGGCGGTTGGGGCGCCCGCGGCCGCCGCGCCGTTCGGCTGCCGGTACTCATTGCGGCACTCGTACTCGCGGTTGCTGCCGGCGCCGCGGCCGAAACGCGGGTACAGAGCGAGCTCGACAGCTTCGCGAACCTCGTCTGGACGGGCGATGAGCTCGGCCTGCTGGGATTCGCGCGCGGGCAGGTGGATTTCCTGTCTCCCCGCGGGCAGCCGGTGCAGGGCCGGCTGCAGTTGCGTACCACCCTCGGGGAACAGCTCGCCGTTCCCGGCGGGCCCGCTATTCGCCCGGCGCTGCTCGAGGTCCCGCGCGCAAACATCCGCTTTCGTTTCCCGGTCACCGAGGAGTACAACGTGCGCGTGACCTCCGGGCGCGATCGGCTCACCTGGGGCGTCGGCAGCCTGTTCAACGCTGCCGACCTGCTGTTCGGCGCCGACGGTACCGCCGCGGCAGACTTCACCGAGGTAGACGACGTGCGCGACGAAACCGCCTGGCTCACGTCGTTCTACTTCCCGATCGGCGACCTAAGCTACCTGGAGACCGTGGCGCTGCCGCCGCTTGCCGACATCGCGCTTTTTACCGCTGCGGATGCCGACGAGGAAGACGATAACGGCACCGGGGCCTCGCTCGCAGACAGCGGTACTGCCTTCGACCAGGCGGCCCCGTTCTCGCAGACCAGCTCCGGGCTGCGCTTGCACACCCAGCTCGCCGGGATCACCGTAGAGCCGTCGTACCTGTGGGACGGGCACGGGGAGACCCACAACCTCGCGCTCGCGCTGCAGGGCGGACTTAGGGCCGACGTATACGCCGCGGCGCGCTTGACGCTCGATGAAGACATGCCCTCGGACGCTGCGCGCGTGCTCGAGGAACGCTCCACGCTCAGCACCGGGATCTACTACGGCTTCAACGTGGGCCCCGACCGCACCCTCACCGGGCGCTTTGAGACTTTGGTGCAGCCGGGCGGCGACTGGGAAAACCAAAACGACCGCGAGGCCGAATACGGAATCCTGCTGTACCCCGAGCTGGTGTACTCGCCCGGGCGCACCGTAGATGTAATCGCGCGCAGCGTGGTTTCGCCGATCGACCAATCGGCGCTGATCACCGGCGGAGTGAGCTGGAACGTTTTCGGCGGCTTTCGCGCGCAGACCTTTGCCGGTGTGGAAGCGGGCGACGATGATGCGATCTTCGGCTGGGACCGCCCCGGGTCGGTCCGCGTGTCCACCGGGTTCAACTACCGGTTCTAGCCGGAGCGGCCCGTACACCCGCCCCAAGCGCGCGCCTGCACCCCAACCGCGCGCTCGCCCGGCCAGCGGCTCGAGCGTCGCGAGGTTAGTTCAGCGCGTTTCAGCCGGAGCATCGATGAAGTCGGCGCTGTGAGATCAAGCCGCACCGGGTATTCGGTTACTACTTCGTTCAGGTTTCCCTTCTCGTACTCCACCTCCAGGCGCCCAGAGTACTCACCAGAGTTTTCCCGGCCCTCTATTCCAGAAGGCCTTCGATTCGCCCATCGAGTTTTTCCTGCGTCACGGTGACACCGCTTTCGCCTCTCCGTTTTGTGTAATCGCGGTTCGCTCTCATAGTCCTTTACAATAGCGATCGCAATCTCTTCCTTGTCGACGACCATCCCGACATATGCTATACTTCTCGTACCCGCCTCCTGCGTGTTGTATGTGGTATGAGGGTTCTCCCTCTAATCCACGATACTGCAACCGCAGGAGGTTCTTCATATTGTCCGTCGCCGACGTCGGCGGCGTGAGGCGATTCAGGTGTCTACGGCAGATGAACGCCTACCTTGGGCTCGTGCCTCGCTGCCACGACTCAGGCGGTAAGAACCGCCCGGGCCGTATCACCCGAGAGTCACGCAAGCTCAGCCGCACCATCCTCACGCAATCGATCTACCAAGCCGTGAAGAGCACGCCATCGTGGCAACGCGACTACGATGGTCACCTGTTTCACTTCCCCGGCATCAGCAGGTTCAATTTCAGCTGCGTTTATATCTAGCCGGCCTGCGATAATTGCCGCCGGATATGAGAACTCTGCGGTGTCAGTCCCGGACGACGGCATGAGAATGACACTGGTGGTGCCTCCCGTGCCCTCCACAATGTGTTTGACGCCAGAGTTGCCGAAATGGCCACCAACTCTCTCCGTGGCGACCATCCGGCGCCCGGCTTTTTTGCATAGAGCAGCGAAATCGACCCGAGGTACTCCGCACGCATGAGGTGGACCTGTAGTGGTTTCACGGTGTGATTCACCTCTTCTCCGTTTTGAACAGCTAAACGATCGTGTCCCTAGACTATGGGACCGACCGTGTAAAGACCGGGGAAGTTTCCATAGCCCAGAATCTCGGCCTTGGTCTGCTTGCCGGAGGCAACCGCCAACACTTCCTGATAGATTTTTTCTCCGATTGCTCTCAGGCCGCAGCCTTTGCCTGCCGTCATTCCAACGAGCATATCGATATGGTCGGGCAGGCGCTGGAAAGTCACCGGATTGCCGGTTATTTTTATTACCGGCATAAAGGGAAAGCCTTGGGGCACTCCCAGGCCGGTTGAAAAAAGGCAAATCTGAGCTCCGGCAGCGGCCAGTGCACTGAGGAACTCCGGCTCGCGTCCTGGAGAATCGACAACGAAAAGCCCTTTACCCGTTACCGGTTCCCCGTAATTGTAGACGTCCTGAATCGGCCTCGTACCGCTCTTGGCAATGGCTCCCAGTGATTTCTCCTCTATAGAAGTGAGCCCTCCGGCAATATTGCCTGCGCTGGGGTTACCTCCGCGCATATCTGCTCCGATCGCCCTTGCGCGTTTTTCCATGGCATCAACAATTTTGAGTAACTTGTCCGCCACTTCTGTGTTGACCGCACGTTTCGTGAGAATATGCTCGGCGCCGAGAAACTCAGTTGTCTCGCCGAAAATGCAGGTCCCGCCGCTATCTACGACTCTGTCACAAGCAGCGCCGGTCGCCGGATTCGATGCCAGTCCCGAGGTAGTGTCCGAACCGCCGCATTTCACGCCGATCACGAGGTGGGAGTCATCAAACTCTTGCGGTCTCATCCCGGAAGCTTCGCGAACCAACTCCTGAGCGAAAAGCAAACCCTCGTTCAGTGCCACTGTTGCTCCAGCATTCTGAATGACTACCTTTCTCACCGGTCTACCGGAGGCGGTAATCTCCTTCTCAATGCGTTCTACATCGGTACCTTCGCAGCCCAGGCTGACCAACAATACGCCGGCTAGGTTCGGGTTTCTACTAATTGACGAAAGTGTCCGAGTGACAGTTTCAAGATCCGGCTTCAGCTGTCCGCAGCCTGCCTGGTGAAGAAAAGGCGCTGTTCCCTTAATTTGCTGCGCGATCCAGTAAGCCACATCGTTGGCGCAGCCGACTGTAGAGATAACGCCTACATAGTTACGTACGCCTACCGTACCGTCGGTACGGGCATATCCGAAAAAACTCACTACGCGCCTCCCGCGTTGCCTGTACCGCCTCTGGTGCTGGACACGTTGTGTACGTGGACATAGTCACCGACGCGGATCGAGGTACTCGCCTTGCCGATGCTTTCACCGTATTTTATTACCGGCGCACCGTTCTCTATGCAAGCCAAACTGAATTTGTGCCCGAAGGGTATAGGTGATGCCAGCTGTATGGTTACCATCTTGCCGGCGACGTCGACGGTGACGCTACTCCCCGCCTCAAGATCCGCCAGAGCCGTAGCCACATTGTCATTTTCGTTGAGTACTACGGCCTTTTCTTTTACTTCCATAATCCTCCAGCGGGTTTCTTATGCCGCGCTCTGAGCTCCTGTTCATTGGTGCGTAATCTATTGCTGCTTGACGAGTCTGCGAAAACTCCGGACCTCCCGGGGCGGATCCTGATGAGCGCTCCAACTGCCCCGGGATACCTCTCCCAGCAAGGAAGCGCCTTATCTCAAGCTCGAAAGGTACTTGTTCGCTTCCGCAATCAAGCACCAAACTCGGCTTCGGCCATCCGACTGGATTTCCCTTCGAACGGGAGTCTTAATTGCTTTCTTGATCCACTCATCCGTGATCCGACGCCGATCAATTCGCTCTCCGGTATGAAGAGAATACTGTGTGAACGTCATCCACCGTCCTCGGAGTGTCCGCAGACGGATTATTCTCGATCTGCTCCAGCTCTCGTACCTCAGTACCAAGCATACAGCATTGGTGTGCTTGGAAAAAGCAACCCGGTGCCGTCCCTACGAAAGCAATGCGATACTAGCCATTGCGCAGATGCTGTTCACTTGAGCATTTAACGTTCGGCTTGAGCTGCGCGGCACAGCCGCGTTAGCTCGAAACCGCTTCAACCCTCTCCGTTCTGTGTAATCACGATCGCGTTGCGCTTCTCGTCAGCCTGCTTCACCGTCTCAGCGGTGGACACACACAGCTATCGGCAAGAAGCGCACACTAGCTGAGAAGGTCTCGAGTAGGAGGCGGGGTTACCCCCGCCGTCCTATCACTCCACCGTACGTTCGGTTCCGTCGCCGAACGCGCTTACCCTTACTCTGAGAGGAAAAACTCTACACGGCGGTTCTTCCAGCGGTTCTGCCTGTCGCTATGCGGCACCACCGGCTCGTACCCGCCCTTACCGGCGGTCGACATACGCGCGGTGCGGATATCCCGCTCGGCCAGCGCGTTACGAATTGCCTCAGCGCGCGCGGTTGAAAGCGGCAGCAGGGTCTGATTCTCTTCGTTCTGCCACACTTCGGTCGGCCGGTCCCACAAGACCCGCACTGCGTGACCCTCGAGCTCAATGTCGTGACCGCGGTAGCGCGTGAGGATCTCGGCCAGCCGGTCGAGCGTCGCGAGGTTTGTCCGGCGCGTTTCAGCCGGAACATCGATGAAGTCGGCGGTGTACGGCTTGAAGTAGATGCTGGAGATCACGATCTGCAGGCGGTCCCCAACCCGCATCACCAGAATGTCGATCGGTACTGTATGCTCAGTTGTACCGCGGTTGCCGACGTTGTCCTCGGCGTGCACCACCAGCGTGTAGTCGCTCGCCGACTGGACCCATTCACCGGTTGCCGAAGTGCCGTCCCACTCGAACACGCCGTTGCGGAAGCTGCGCGACGGTATCCGGCGGAACTCGTTGCCCATTGGGTCGAGGATCTCGGCCGACCACTCGCGCACGCCGCTGGGGTCGCTCACCGAAACCGCGATGCGCAGCGTATTGCGGACATCGTCGTCCACCGGCTGAAACGGAAGCGGGCTCATGTTTACGCTCACCTCCGGCGGTGTGAGATCAAGCCGCACCGGGTATTCGGTTACTACTTCGTTCAGGTTTCCCTTCTCGTACTCCACCTCCAGGCGCCCAAAGTACTCACCTTCTTCGGCTAACAGGCCTACCGGCGAGGTACCGTCCCAGACGATGGTTTCGGGTACCACATGCCGGTCCAACGGCTCGTGCTCCATCATCGCTTCACCTTCGTCGTCGAGTACCGCGAACTCCCAGCGCACGATGCCCTCGCTGATCTCGGTCTCTAAGTCAAACTCAACCACGTTGTACTCAGCGTCGGCTCTTGGGTTGAACGAGGCGCGCCGCGGGGTAACATGCACCGGCGTAGGCCGCGTGTCTACAACGATGCGCGGCACGGTAAACGCGGCGCTGTTGCCGGCCGCGTCGGTTGCCGAGAGCCTGTAACGGTAGGCGCCGTCGGGCACCGGCTCGCCGGCCGCGTCGGTGGCGTCCCACTCAAACGACTCAAGCCGGCCGTCCCACTGGTACTCGCGTACGGCTTCGCCGGCCGCGTCGGTGATTACCCCGTGCCACTCCAACTGTTCGCGCGAGCTCTGGCTGATCGGCACGGTGTCTCGGCGCCCGTCGCCGTCGGGCGAGAACAGTGTGTACGCGGCGCGCACCAGCGCGCGCGGAGGCGTGACGTCAAGCTCAAACCGCCGCGAGCTCGCTACCGGACTATAGCCGTTGCGATACGCTACGCGCAGTTGCCCGGTATACCAGCCCTCCGGCAGCCTGCGTCCGGCGTCGTCGTACCCATCGAAATCCAGCACTCCGCTGACGAGATCCTCGGCACCATAGGTGCGCACATCTGCACCGCGCGAGTTTCTGATCGCCAGTGCAATATCGGTGATCTCTTCACGCGCTGCGGCGCTGACCACAAACCGCACGGTGTCCTGAACGCCGTCGCCGTCCGGGGAAAACGCAAGCGGTGAGACCGTCAGGCTGACCGCGAAGCTGCGGCGGTCGACAACGATGTTATCCAGCGCGGTGTCGAAGCTGTTCCCGGCCCGGTCGGTAGAGCTCAGCGCATAGCGGTACTCCCCGTCGGGAACAGGGCTTCCGTCGGCGTAGGTGCCGTCCCACTCCACGTCCTCAGGCACTCCGCTCCACCGGTAACTCATGATCGCCGCGCCGGCGGCGTCGGTGATCTCAGCGGTCCACAAATCCTCGGTTGAGGCGTCTTCGTGCTGCAGCTCCAGCGTGTCGCGGCTGCCGTCGCCGGTTGGGGCGAACACCAGATACGGCGCGGTCACCGTCGCGCTCGGCGGCGTGTTGTCCACGATCACGCGAACTTCGGGCGAGCTCCCGCGGTTGTCGTCGTAGTCCCAGGCGTTGACGCTCAACAGATACAATCCGTCGTCAACCCAGTCACCCTCGTAGTCGGTGCCGTCCCAGCGGATTGCATCGGGAGGATCCACCGTAGACGGGCGGCCGAGGCGAGCCAGCAGGCCCAAGCGGCGAAACTTCTGTTCTCCGTAGGAGTAGACCTCTTCGCCGGTCTCCGACACAATCACCACTTCGTAACCGGCGATCCTGAGGCCGCTGATGTCCGGGATGTCGAGCGGCAGCACCACTTCGTCCTGAATGCCGTCCTGGTTGCGCGGCGAGATGTAGATCTCTTGCGGATACTCAAGGTCAACCGGTATATCGCCCCGAAACGTTGCGCACGATGCTAGTGCCGCCGCCAGGGCGCCGAATGCCGCTGCCTGCAGCAGCCTAAGCGTAAAACGAGAACGCTTCATCCTCATAGTATTACTCCTTCCTCTTGTGTTGGTTTCGTGATGAGCTCAACGCGCAGAAGCGTCAGCCCCATGTTGCGCAGAGCCGCGAGCACACCGTACAGCTCGCTTTGATCGCGTACGTAGCCCACAATGCGGGTGTTGTTGTCGGGCAGGCGCTCGAGCTGCCAGCCTTCCAAGCGTTCATCCCAGAGGTCTGTCACCACCCCCGAGATCTCCAGCGCGTACTGCTCGCGCTGAGCTGCACGCCCCTGGCTGCGGTCTTCTTCACCGGCCAGGTCCTGCTCCGCGGGCTCGCTCCCGTCTTCCATCGCCGGATTCTCTTGCACGCCGGTACCCCCTTCGGTCACCATTAAGAATAGCGATCACTCCCGGGAGAGACCCCTATCGAAAGTTAGGTTTTGGGTTGGGTCTTGCGGCAGGATTCGCCTTTTCTCGGCTTGCGGCCGTATTGTACCACGTTGGGTGGTTCGGCAGGCCGCCTTGTGCTGCGGGATCAACCCGTTCAAGCTCAAGATGATCCGCGAGTCGTGCGTCCTCGATTGCGTTAGGTATGACAAATTCGTCGTCGCCGAGGATTGCGTGCCCACAGAATGAAATATCGCGTGGTGTTTCGCTGACGTCCAGACCTGAGCTGGACTTGAACCACTGACGATTCCCATCGACGAGGCTGATAACTGCGATGGGCACTCCGAATAGCCGTCGTGCTATACGTGTCAGACAATCGAAGCGCTCCTCGGGCTGGGTGTCCAGGATGCTGAGCTTACTCCAATGGTTTTACCGCGGTGAGCCCGTTGATCGCGGCAAAGTCCTTGGTGTCGCGGGTGTACAACGTGTCCACTCCGGCATCCCCAGTGTTAGCCCGAGCACAAGATCAAATACCTGTACAGATCCGTTGTCTGCTGCCTGTAGATACGGCAGCACTCCTGAGAACAGCTGGAGATCTCAAACGCAACGACCCCAATCGGTGCGGTTTCGCAAAGCGCCGCTACTACCGGCCCGCGAGTCTGCTTCCCGCAGCGCCCTCGCGACGGTCGATGGGCTGCTCGGCAGTGTCGTCTGCCTTGTGTGAGTTTCGTGCTTCGCTGATGCTCACGTTCAGCTCGAATCCAATCAACAGGACAAGCGAGTTTGCGTATATCCATATCAGCAGAACGATGATTGTTCCGAGTGAGCCGAACAGCGCGTTCCAGCGGCTGATATTCGAAAGATAGACGTTAAAGCCGGCGTTGACGACCAGTATTGCAACGGTGGACAGCAGCGATCCCGGCGTTACAAACCCGGAGCGAGCGCCTTTGCCCGGCGCCCAGTAAAACAGCGATGAGACGGCGATAAAGAGCATGATTGCCACGATGGACAGCCGCGCAAGCGACAAGAGCAAAGAATAGCCGCCGCCGGGCAGAAGCTCGAGCTCGGAAAGCCGGCTCAGAACTATGCCTCCGGCGATCTGCACGATACTCGCTCCGAGAAGCAACGATCCGAGCAGGCCGACGAGCCCCATGCTGACCAACCATTGCAGTGGTCTGGGATGGGTGTCGAAGTCGTGGTAGCTGGCGTCGAAGGAGCGGATAATGCCGAGCACCCCGCGGGTTGCCATGTAGAGCGAGAATAAGAAGGTGGCCGAAAGGAGCCCGGTGCGCCGGCGAGTAACAACATCGCGAATTGTGTCCTCGATGAATACAGCAAGCCCGTCGGGAAAGGCGCCGGTGATCAGTTGCATGACCTGCTGCTGAAATCCTTGTATCGGCACGTGGGGAATCACCGCCACCACGAACAGCACCGCGGGGAAGAGGCTGAGAAAGAACCGGTAGGCGATACTGGCAGCCCTGGTCGTAATCGCGCCGTTGAGCAGCCCTTCGATGAAGAAGCGACCCACGTCGTATACCGAGAGCCCCTTGAAACCCGGCAGAATAATCCTCTTGCTTGCGTCGATAAGTCTGTCAATTGGCGGAACGCGCTGCAGTCGCTCGATTATCTGGGACATAGGATGCTCCACATGCTGTCAAGAAGGTACCACATTTCGACATGCATCGTCATGCGGACGGGCTTTCCGAGAAAGACCTTCTCATTTGAACGGCTCGTATCGTTTTGCCGGATCGCGCGTG
>PWQX01000020.1 GCA_003556605.1 Spirochaetaceae bacterium | reverse complement strand
TAGATGGCCGTCTCAGGCGGCATTACACTGAACGCCTTGAGTCTTTCGGGTGCTCCGTTACCCTATCAAAACAGGGAGAAGCTCCGTAACGTGTTTTCGTACTAGAAAAAGAAGCAAAAAGAGAGAGAAAGGACTACAATGATTGAGTCAGATTTTTGTTCTGAGGCACGCTCAACCTACGGTTAGATTTTTTCTGAGGCACTACGCATAACTCTGCAATCAGCTGAACAGTTCTAAGCGTTCCTGCTAACTTCTGAAAGAATGTGTTTGACAACGCATCCGGCCATACCGTAGACTATCTCGCGCCGGGAGGCAAGATTGAAGCCGGCTTACCTGCGAGTGCCGCTACAAAGGCAGATAAGGGATCCTTAACCGGAGTAAGAACGCGGTCATTCGTTCTGATACAGGAGGAAGAACATGCACGCTCATAGCCAGGCGTTGGTAGGGGAGCTCACGCGAAAGGCGTTAGAGTTTCGAATCGATGTATTGAATATGGTATTAACCAACGAATCCGGGCATATAGGAGGATCATTCTCGGTCGCGGAGATCCTGACAAGTTTGTTCTTCCACCACTTACGCATTGATCCGGACAACCCCAAGTGGCCGGATAGAGACCGCCTTGTTCTCAGCAAAGGGCACGCCTGCCCAATGCTATACGCCAATTTAGCGCACCGAGGGTTCTTTGATCCGGCCGAATTGACCACGTTTCGGTCGTTTGATAGTCGCCTGCAAGGCGCCCCGGATTCAAACAAGACGCCCGGAGTGGAGGTGCCTGCCGGCCCGTTGGGGCACGGAATCGCCATTGGAGCGGGCATGGCACTGGCGCTGAAGCAACGCAGCAGCAAGCCTTCCAGTCAATCGGCTCCCTCAAGCAGAGCTTCGGCCGGTCGCGTCTATGTTGTATTGGGTGATGGCGAAATAGCGGCAGGTGTGATCTGGGAAGGCGCTTTGGCAGCGGCGAAGTATCGCTTAGGCAACCTCACCGCTGTTCTCGATTACAACGGGATCCAGCAGACCGGTGCAACAGCGGATCGCCTGCCGCTGGAACCGATTGCCGACAAGTGGCGGGCGTTTGGGTGGCACGTTGTTGAAGTGCACGGTCACAACGTCGCCGAGATCCTCGACACGCTCGACCGTTGCGATGAAGTACACGCGCAGCCGAGCATCATCATTGCTCGCACTGTCAAAGGCAAGGGCGTAAGCTTCATGGAGTACGACCATCGGTGGCACGGAAAATCTCCCAACGATGAAGAATACTCTGCCGCTGTAGCGGAACTAGAGAAGGAGATCGCGAAATGGCAGAACTAGTGTCAATGCGCAAAGCTTACGGCGACGCGCTGGTAGCGCTTGGACATTCGCATTCTGATGTGATGGTACTGAGTGCGGATGTATCCAATTCTGACTTCAGCTTCATGTTCCAGGAGGCTTTTCCGGAACGGTTCTTTGACGTTGGAATCGCGGAGCAATCCCTTGTCGATGTAGCGGTTGGTCTGGCGAACGGCGGTTACATTCCGTTTGCCAACACCTTTGCAGCGTTTTTCGCGAGCAGGGCGCTGGAAATGGTTCGCACACACCTGTGCTACGGAAATGCCAATGTTAAGTTGATGGCGGCCTACAGCGGGCTTTCACCGTCCTTTGATGGCCCCACACACCATTGCATAACCGATCTCGCGATCATGCGGGCTTTGCCGAGGATGACGGTAATAGTGCCGGCCGACACTGTGAGTCTCACGAAACTGTTGCCTGCGGTTGCCGACTATGAGGGGCCCGTTTATTTCCGCATCAACCGAAACGAGGTACCGGTCATATACGGGGATGACTTCAAGCCCGTTATCGGCAAAGCGCACCAAGTCCGGCAGGGGGCCGATGTTACGATCGTTGCCTGCGGTCTGATGGTAAGCAAGGCTATCGAGGCGGCAGCTACGCTTGAAACCTCGGGCATATCAGCGCGAATACTCGATATTCATACCGTCAAACCGTTTGACCGTGAAGCAGTTATAGAAGCGGCGCGCGAGACTGGGGCGATGGTTACCGCGGAGGAGCACTCTATCATCGGAGGGCTTGGCAGCGCGGTCGCCGAGGTGACCGGCGAGGAGTGTCCTGTTCCGCTGCGTCGCGTAGGCGTAAACGACCGGTTCGCGGAAACAGGTCCCTATGAAGCAATTCTGCAGGGCTATGGGCTCACGACGCAAGCTATTGCCGACGCCGCCACCTCTGTTGTCAAGGCAAAAGGTGCCGGCGCCGCGAGGTAGCAGCGCAGAGCTCCACAGCGCTGCTCGCCCTTAACTTCTAAGAGCTTCTATCACTCCGGCGGGATCCTCTGCGTCAACTACCGCATGTCCGGCGACCAGCACGGTCGCTCCGGCATCTCGAATACTTCTGTAGTTTTCCAGATTGACCCCCCCGTCAACCTCTATTTCAACAGGCACCCCAAGCCGCGCTGCTCTATCGGCCACATACTCGATTTTGCGCAGAGTCTGCGGTATAAACGACTGGGCACCGTACCCAGGGTTGACCGACATCACTAAAACGAGGTCGATGTCCTCATACACAAACTCGATTGCGTCAGGGTGCGTGCCGGGGTTTATGGCAACTCCGGCCTTCTTACCGCACTGTTTGATCGAGGCAATGACGCGCTGCAAATGGACACTGGACGGAGACTCAGCGTGAACTGTGATAAGGTCGGCGCCACTGTCGGCGAACTCCCGAATGTATTTCATCGGGTCGATGAGCATGAGGTGTACATCCAACGGTTTGGATGTAATCCGCCGTATTGCTTGTATCATCGGCTGGCCAAAAGACATGTTCGGTACGAATACGTTGTCCATGACGTCGCAGTGAATCCAATCGGCGCCCGACTCGTCGAGCATCTTCACCGTGTCGCCTATGTAGGCGAAGTCTGCCGTAAGCAGTGAAGGAGCGATTTTTACCATGGCAGCCGCCTATACCCGGACCAGGTTAATGTCATTCTCGATGTACTTCTGGTATATCTCGTCATTGAGTTCTCTACCTGTAATGATTCGGTCAACTTCCTTGAAGCCGCATACCCGCAGGAACGATTGCTGCTCGAACTTAGAATGATCGCAGAGTACAATCACCTCGCTGGAGGCTTCGACGACTTTCCGCTTAATCTGAACCTCTTCCTCGTTAGTGATCATCAGGCCGCCCTCGAGACTAATCGAGTCGATCCCTAAGAATGTGCAGTCTAATGCTACGTCTCGGATGGCGATTTCGGCAAAATGCCCGGTCAACGTGTAGTATCCCCTTCTCAGAGCACCTCCGATAACTGATACAGTGCCGATTTCTGCGCCGCTCAGTTCTGCGGCGATCAGCACATCGTTTGTTGCAATCACTATGTCCGGCAAGTTGGAAACAAACCTAGTCATCTCGAACACCGTAGTGCTGGAATCCAGGAATATGCTCTGATTCCTCTTCAAGTGACTCATCGCTTCGCGAGCGATTCTTCGTTTTTCGTCGACGTTTATGTGACGCTTCAGCATGTAAGGGTGCTCAGCGAGGCTTCCTTTCTTCGCGAGGGCTGCCCCGCCTCGAGTGAGACTAACCAAGCGTTCGTTCTCCAGCTGTTTCAGAGAACGGCGCACTGTGGCCGTCGAAACCTCCAGCATCTCCGCCAGAGAGTTTATGCTCGCGAACTCGTTCTTGGCCAGGTGTTCCTTTATTCTTTCAAGTCGCTCGAGCGGCAGCATGTTACGTTGGTCCCCTCTCTAAATCAACGGAACTCCCGCACCTTGTCCATGAAGTCTCTAACGCGTGTGCTGTCAACCTGATTGGCGAAAATACCGTCGACTTTGAATGTAGTCCCTACAACTGCGCCGTCGGCATGCGCTAGTTGGGTCTGAATATTGTCGATCTTGCACCCGGTATTGCTAAACACGCCGGTCCCGGGCACCGCCTCTTTCACTTTGTGCAGTACCTGTGAGTCCAATTCCGCTCCTGCCGTAATACCGGAGACGCAGAGAGCATCGGGCTTGTTATTGAAGACCGTGGTTTTCGCAACCTCTGCGATGTCGCGTTTTGCCAAATACGCAGCGGCTTCCGGAACGATGTTGTAGAACAGCTTCACGTCGTTGATACCTGACTTGCGCCTGTGACGAGCAGTGGCACCGGGATTCGTGTTCCACAGACCGAAGTCACTGGCGTAAACTCCGGAAATCACTTCTCTAACAAAACGCGCCCCCGTGGCGGCGGCAAGGTCTAACGCCGCAATCGGATCCCAAAGAACATCAACACCGAAGGGTACTTCAATCTCGTCAAGCAACTGGCCGATGACTCTCGCCATAGCGGCGGTCGTCTCGGGCAGGATTTTGGTGAGATAAGGTAGACTGAACTCGTTAGAAAACATCACGGCGTCAACGCCGCCGGCCTGCAACGCGAGCAAGTCTTTTCTAGCCAGATCAACGACTGAAGTCATTCCCGATTCGGCATCGTAGCCAGGGTCTCCCGGTAAGGCCCGCAAATGGCACATCGCGATGATCGGCTTATCAGTGCCGAAAAGATCCTTCAACTCACTCGAATCCATAGCAATACTCCTTTCATATGTGTGCTCGGCGGTTTCCGCCACGCATTCAAGCGAATCGATCCAGAGCAAAACCCTGATCTATCTGCGAAACCATTGACGAAACCACGCGAACTAGCTGTTCAATGTCTCTTGTGTCACACATCTCGATCGGCGAGTGCGTATAGCGTGCAGGAAAGCCCATATCAACGCACGGCGTGTACAGCCCCTCAAGTTGGACGTATGCGTTGTCGGTCAACATCCCCAACGCAGCAAACTCCTGCAACTGAACACCCGTCTTTTCTGCGCATGATAGAGCAAGTCTGTACAGGCCGTTGTGGGCGATGGTTCCGTTAAGCGTACCTCGGCCGTGAAAATTGTACAGTCCCACCGTTGGACCCTGCGACAACGCAGTTTCGTATCTGTTAGCCAAGTCGGGCGTATCACCCGACAAGGCGACGTCAATGCATATTGCCAAATCCGGTTGAACGCGCCTAGCGGCTATAATGGCCCCCCGAAGATTGAACTCTTCCCAGACGCTCCCAACAAGATACGTTGTCGATTTCGGGCGGTTCAGCGACAGCTCCTCCGCAATCCCGATCAGAGCCGCACAACCACCACGATTGTCAACCGCCGTACCCGACACCAGAGTTCCCATCAGCTGAGAGAAACTCGGCTTGTAGCAGATAGGACATCCCACCCGGACTCCCGCATCAATGACCTGCTTTCTGCTGCTCGCACCAACGTCCACGAACAGGCTGGTTACCAGATCAACCTTATACTTCTCTTCAGGCGGTGTGGCATGATGTGCCTTAATCGTAATGACTCCGGGAAGGTATTGGCCCTCAATGGTTCGAACCGAGACCTTTAAGGCGGGCAGGACCTTCTCGGGAATGCCGCCTAACCGATCAATCTGGATCAGTCCGTTCCCTTCGATCTTCCGCACAACGAAACCTAGCTGGTCTACATGGGCGAACACCATAACGACAGGCGCATCGGAATCAGTACCGTCGATTCGGGCGATCGTGTTACCTACTTTGTCAATTGCAACCTCGTCCGCAAACGGTTGAAACTGAGCTTTCATCTTGAAGGCCATCTTCGTTTCATAACCGGAGACGGCCTCTGTCAGCATGAACTCTTCCATTAACGCCGTCACGTTCATCAGAGCACCCCCTTTCTTCAGACTAAGCAGCCGGCAGCGAGCACCATGCTTCCCAGCTGAAAGCGTAAAGACCAGCTACAAATAGCAACAGAAGCTTACAAAAAGCTAACACGAATTGCTTCTTCCTGCAACGAGTGTTTTCGCAGCTGTCAAACTGAGTTGCAACACTCGGTATCGATACGACGCGACCGCGAGACTTAACACCCAACTTATCCCCTGATACCATAGAGGCTACTAAGATGCCGGAGCCATGATAAGAGCGGCGCAGAGCCGCTATCCCAGCGACAAGACTGAATCAAGCCACGCGATGTGGGCTCATCGGCGAGGAGATGAATCGTTTGAACGCTTTGGTATTCGATTTTGATGGGGTTGTTTTCGACACCGAGTCTCCCGAGCTTCAGAGCTACGAAGAGCTTTACAGGCTCTACGATGTGGAGTTTCCCGTCGAAACCTGGATTCCCAGCGTGGGAGGAGAAGTGGTTTTCAACGCTTACCAGTACCTACAGGACGCAGTGGAGCGTCCACTGAACATTGATAGCCTCCGCCGATGGAGGCGCGCGCGGCACTGGGATCTGGTCTTTGAACAGCCTCTCTGCCCCGGAGTGCTGGAATATTTGAATGAGGCGCAAACGATGGGGCTGAGAATTGGCTTGGCTTCCAGCTCCAAAGCGGAATGGGTTCTTCCGCTGCTGCGGCGAGATCGGTTGGAGCGCCGCTTCGAGACGATCATCACAGCCGACCGGGTGGAACAGGTGAAACCCGATCCTGCTCTGTACCGTATAGCTCTTGACGAACTCGGCGTTCACCCATGGCGTTCCTTAGCGATTGAAGACTCCGTAAACGGCCTGCGGGCCGCTAAAGCGGCGGAGATGTCTTGTCTCGTAGTCCCGAACCCGGTAACAGAAAGGCTGTCTTGGCCAAGAGAATTAGAGGACTTGCGGCTGTCAAGTCTGACTGAGATGACTTTGCAGGAAGTCTTGGCGATTTTGGAGAAGAAACAATACAACGGAGAGAATTACGATGACCCGCGGCATTGAAATCCGTTTAGTTTTTTGGCTTAGCTGAAGATCGTAGTGCCGAAGCGTGCCGTATGCGCGCAAGCAGTTCAAACGCAGAATCTGTTGCTGCCGAGGATCTGCGGCACGTGTTGCGTTGAGCCCTTGGATGCAGGTATACTACGTGCGGGTGTGGTCGTCTTGGAGACATGTGACGACGTCGCCATAGTCGCGAGATGGAATGCCTTAGGTAAACGGCAGCGCCGCGGCTAAGAACCTTTTCACACGAGCTCAGCGTCTGCGCAGCGTGTCCGGGCTGTGAACCGGCTTACCGGAAAGCGGTATGAGAAGACGCAGTTGCTCGGCTGCGCGTGGCCCATGACACGACGTGAGAAGAGCACCGCACTCTGTGATACGGCGAATGAACTGTTAGGTGGACCGTATGGTCGAAGACACCGAGCCAAGTGCCGGTGCCCGACTGTATGGGTGGAGAAGCCGGCGAGAAGCAGGAGGGACGGGAATGAAAGAACCGATTCAGGAGTATGCAAAGATCGGGCTTGTGCACTTCATGCTATGGAAGGACTGCATCAAGGGAGGTGGTGACCCGAGCTCGGTAAATACGATCCTTGATGACCCGTACTTTGGCGCGGTGGAGGTGTCGTGGATCAACGATGCGGGGCAACGGAAGGCGGTGGCAGAGGCTATTCGCCGCTCAGGCAAGGCGGTTGCGTTCGGCGCTCAACCGGTGCTGTTGACACAGAAACTGGACATCAACCACCTGGAAGAGAGCGAGCGAAAGAAGGCGGTGGATGCGGTAACCGGAGTAATTCCTCAGGCCTACGAGCTTGGCGCGCGTGGGTTTGGACTGCTGAGCGGGAAGGTGGTACCGGAGCCCGATCGCAGCCGTGCGATGGAGCAGCTGGTAAAATCGCTGGTGGAGATTGGAGGCGAGCTCGGTAAGCACGGAGACATTCCGCTGGTGATGGAGACTTTTGACCAGCTTGATTACGGCAAAAACTGCCTGATTGGGCCGAACAAGGACGCGGCGGTGATCGCGAAAGAGGTGCGCCAATCGATTCCGACGTTCGGACTGATGATCGACCTGAGCCATCTACCCTTGCAGGGCGAGACGCCGGGCGAGGCTTGGGATGCGGCCGGAGCGTATGTTGTGCACGCGCACATGGGCAACTGTGTAATGAACAACCCCGATCATCCGATGAACGGAGATGAGCACCCGCCGTTTTGTATAGCCGAAGCAGAAAACTGCGTCGAGGAGTTGACGGAGTATCTCAAAGTTCTGCGGGACACGGGGTACCTCAACAAAGAGCGCAAACCGTTTTTGAGCTTCGAGGTGTCGGTTTTCGACGATTGGACACCCGAGCAGGTTATCAAGCAGTCGAAGGAAACGCTCGACGCGGCTTGGGCGCAGGTGTAGGGCACGTGAGTGCAGCACGGGAGCTCCGCTTGAGACCGTATTGCGCTCTCCGATAACGAAAAGAACGAGCGATAGCGTGGAGTGAAACGATCATGGCGAGGACAATTTCTATCGAGGCAGGCGATGTAGTTATGCAGGCCGAGCTGGTTGACAGCGCTGCAGCGGAAGCCATCTGGGAGGCGCTGCCGTTTACCGGACAGGCGAATCGGTGGGGCGAGGAGATTTACTTCTCGATTGGGCTCAATTTGGAGCTTGATTCGAATGCCACCGATACCATGGGAGTCGGGAGTTTGGCGTATTGGCCTCCCGGTAAAGCATTCTGCATTGTTTTCGGACCGACACCGGCAAGCGGTTCCGACGGTGTTCCAAAGCTGGCAAGTACCGGAAATTACATCGGCAAGGTACACGGAGAGGCAAGCCGATTCACTGCGGTGCGTTCCGGCACTGCGGTGACGGTGCGGCGCGCCGAGTGATTGTGGGCGCTGCTGCCGGGGTATCGCGATACTGCCGCGAGAGCTCGCGGTTACTACAGAGCAAAACTCAGTACAAAGCAAGACAAGCTAAAGAGGTGGTAGAATGGCGAAGAATGAACAGGGGCACCGTAAAGTGCCGGCACTGAATGAGCTTGAGCCCCATTTTGAAAAATGGGAAAAGACCAAAGATCTTGTTGACCAGCTCATCGACATTATTCTGAATTATCGTCAGAGCGGCCATCCGGGCGGTTCACGGTCGAAAGCGCACATGCTGCTGGCGCTGATGCTCAGCGGAACGATGCGCTACGACATTCGCCATCCGGAGAAGCGCTTTGGTGACAAGTTTGTGCTGGGCGCAGGACACACCATTCCGCTGGTGTACTGTACGCTGGCGGTACTGAACGAGGCGCTGCGGGCAAAGTATGAGCGCACCGGCGACAAGCGCTACAAGATCGCCCAGGAAGCCGAACGGGCGCTGTACTGGGAAGATCTGTTGGGCTTTCGTCGCCGCGGGGGCTTGTCGGGACATGCGGAGTCTGAGGGCAAGACGCTGTTTCTTAAGGCGAATACCGGACCGTCCGGTCACGGCAATCCGGCTGCTGCAGGGCTGGCTCTTGCACTGAAGCGCGCCGGTGCGGGCGAGGTGAAGGTTTTCATCGTGGAAGGCGACGGAGGGCTGACGCCCGGCTCCACGCACGAGACGCTCAACACCGCATGGGGGCTGGGACTGGATAACCTGCACTACCTGGTCGACTGGAACGATTTCGGTATCGACGATCACGCGATCAGCACGGTCGTCTCCGGCAGCCCGAAGGAATGGTTCGCACCGCACGGGTGGCGCGTGCATGGCACCGATGAGGGCAGCGAGTGGAAACCGGTGACCGATACACTGCTGAAGCTGGTGGGCGAAAGCGGTGGCGACCGCATACCTTCAATGGCGTACTTCAAGACACGCAAGGGGCGAGGTTATCTTAAGTACGACAACGCCTCGCACGGGGCGCCGCATCCGATCAACTCTGAGAAGTTCTGGGAGCTGAAAAAAGACTTTGCCGAGAAGTACGGTGTGCAGTTCGTGAACGTCGACGGGCCGGCGCCCAAGGACGCCGCAGCGCTGAAGGCAGAGTTCGAGGCGAATCTGAAGGTGGTTGTGGACGCACTGCGCTCCGATGAACAGCTTGTAGATTACCTGGCGGATACGCTGGTGGCCATCGGCGAGAGCGTCCCGGAGGAGCTCTCGGGCTTCAAGCTTGCGACCAAGGGCAATCCGTTTACCGATGCGAAGCTGTTCGACTACCGTGAGTACCCGGCGGAGATGTACCTGCGGCCGGGCGAGAAGGCACCCAACCGCGCCGCGCTTGCCGCGTGGGGAGCGTGGGTCAACAGTTACAGCGGCGAGCACTATGGCCGCCCAATTTTCTTGGCAGCCTCGGCCGACCTGGCCGGATCAACGAATCTGAAGGGCTTCGGCGACGGCTACGGCGATTTCAAGGGCTACGGTTGGTACGAGCGCAAGGGTGATGCCGAGGGGGTTCTGCTGCCGACGGCGATCACCGAGTTTACCAACGCCGGTATGCTTGCCACAGCGGCAACGGTGAACTTCTCCGGCGATCCCGAGCGGCAGTTCGACGGGTTCTGGGGTGCCGCCTCCACATACGGCTCGTTCAGCTATCTAAAATACGGACCTCTTCGGCTATTCAGCCAATTGGCGCAGGACACGCCGTTCAAGGTGGGCAAGTTTCTCTATGTTGCCGGGCACTCGGGTCCGGAGACCGCCGATGATTCGCGCACACATTTCGGTGTCTTCGCTCCGGGGGTGACGCAGTTGTTTCCACAGGGATACGTCATCAATTTGCATCCTTGGGAGCATAACGAGGTGCCGCCGCTGTTGGCCGCCGCAATGGCAACCGAGGTGCCGCTACTGGTGGTACATCTCACGCGGCCCCCCATCGAGATTCCCGATCGCGCTGCACTCGGGATGCCCTCGCACTTCGAGGCGGCGCGCGGGGCGTACGTGGTGAAGGAATACGACCATGCGAAGAAGCCGGCCGGGACGCTGTTCGTGCAGGGGACCAGCGCGATGAACAGCGTCGTCAAGCTGCTTCCGCAGCTCACCGCCGAGGGGCCTAACGTCAAGATTGTGTGCGTGACCAGTCCCGAGCTGTTCGCGATGCAGCCTGCCGAGTATCGAGCGCAGGTTGTTACCGCCGCCGATCGGGCCGACTCGACGGTGATCACCACCCAGGCGCGGAAGCTGATGCACGATTTTCTGTTTAACTCCGTGGCTGAAGAGTATGCCGTTTCTTCCGACTTCGACAATCGCTGGAGAACCGGCGGTTCGCTGGATGACGTGATCGAGGAAGCGCATCTGTCGCCGGAGTGGATCATGAAAGGCATTGAGCGTTTCGCCGCTGAGCGCGAAACACGCTTGAAGCGGCTGCGAGAAGAGCTTCAGGCGACAACTACGTAGCGGATCGCTGAAACCTTCCCAACCGGCCCCTCTGCCGGGGGCCGGTTAGGGTGTGCCGCCGGCTATATGCTTTCGCTGTTCTTAGGTATAGCAGGCAAATGGCGAATGCAGCCGGCACGACACACCTGCCGCAAACTGTACGACCCTCCCGCCGCACGCTTTGATTCGTCCAGGTCGTTCGCACTGAAGAGATCGGGATGCCGAGAACGATCGCGCAATGTTGACCGACAGCCTTTCGGGCGGCTATACTCCGATGTCTACCGTTCATCATACGGGATGTAGCCTAGGGGCTAAGGCGCCTGGTTTGGGACCAGGAGATCGGAGGTTCGAATCCTCTCATCCCGAAAACCGGAAAGATGCAGTCGCAGCTTGTTCCGGACCCTCACGCGCCCATAGCTCAGGGGATAGAGCAACGGCCTTCTAAGCCGTTGGTCGGAGGTTCGAATCCTCCTGGGCGCGCTCTGTTTTATTATTTCAAAGCGTTGAATTGTATCACCGTTTCGGCGGGTAGTTGCCGGCATAGTTTGTCGCTGCCGTTGCTTGCTCTGCCGGCTTGTGTCCTGTCGTCCTACCCAAGCAGTCGCAT
>PWQX01000054.1 GCA_003556605.1 Spirochaetaceae bacterium | reverse complement strand
CGGGACTAGCGCGACGACCAGCTCAATGTCACGCTGCCGCAACCACTGCCGTACCTCAGCGACAACGCTCGCGTGCTGCTCGATCTGCCGCTCGGCGTCACGGTGGTGGGTGAACTCCTCGGTCGTGAACAGCCAGTTGTCCGCTCCGATCAGCACACCCGGGCGGCCTTCGCGAAACAGGGCGTATTGCAGCAAGCCCCAGGTGTTTGCGGCCCATGCGCGGATCGGCAGCCGGCGCTCGTACTCCGCTTGATACGCAGCCATCCACTCGCCGGCGAGCACCTCGTCGTAGCTCGCAGCAGGCGCGGCGAAAGTCGCCGGATTGAGCGCTGAGAGCAGCAGCCCCAGCGCGAGCACCACGAGCATCGACACACCGAGCCCCCGGGCGAAACCGGCGGCGCCGCGCCCGGCAGCGCGCTTGGGCGGTGCGCCATCACCGACCCCGGTGTCTGCGTTGTCAGCGCCTTTGCCGTCGTTGTTCATAATCCCCCGCCGTCTTAGAACTGAAAGTACAGAAACGGCGAAAATGCCTCCGCCGAGAGCTTAATGATCCCCAGCACAAACAGCGGAACCACCAACGCGCGCGCCGCCCCAATCAAGCGGCCGGCCGGCGTCAGGATGCCCACCGGTGCGACTTCGCCGGACCCCAGATCTCGCAGATACGGCGCTGCGTAGATAATAACGAAGCTCAGCGCCAACACCAGGAGCGAGACCCCGGTTATCTGCCACGCGAGCTCATCCACCGGCCCGATACCGTTGAGCCCGATCATCCCGCGGTACATCGCTACCGCCCCGGAGAATGTCGGGGCGCGGAACACTACCCACCCCGCGATCACTAACAGCATCGTGCGTGCGGTTGCAAGCGGGGCCCACGGCGGCCGCGCGCGTTGGTGACTGCCGAGCACGCGTTCGACAACCAAGATAGCTCCGTGCCACGCGCCCCAGACCACAAAGGTCCAGGCTGCACCGTGCCACAAGCCGCCGAGCAGCATAACCGTCATGATATTCACATAAGTGCGCCGGATTCCCCTGCGGTTTCCGCCGAGCGGAATGTAAAGGTAGTCTCTGAGCCAGCTGGAGAGGCTGATATGCCAGCGCCGCCAGAACTCGGTGATGGTCTTTGAGATATACGGGTAGTTGAAGTTCTCCATGAACCGAAAGCCCATCATGAGCCCCAGACCGATCGCCATATCGGAGTAGCCGCTGAAATCGAAGTACAGCTGCGCGGTATAAGCAAGCGCGCCCAGCCAAGAGCCGATTAAGGCGGGTTGTTCAAGTGCAAATACCGTGTCGGCAATCACCGCCACGGTGTCGGCGATGAGGACCTTCTTACAGAACCCCACCATGAAGCGCAGCGCGCCCTCGGAGAACTTCTCAAAGGTGTGCGTGCGCCCGCGAAACTGGTGCGCAAGGTCTTTGTAGCGGAGGATGGGGCCGGCGATCAGCTGCGGAAAAAGCGAGATGTATGCAGCCAGCCCAACGTAAGACGCGGCCGCAGGTGCATCGCCGCGGTAGACATCCACCAGATAACTGGTAGCCTGAAAGACATAGAACGAAATGCCGATAGGGAGGATAACCTCCCACGCCGTCAGCGGTGTCGCCCCCAATGCCTCGAGCAGCGCATTAAGGCTCTCGACGCCGAAGTTGAAGTACTTGAAGTACGCGAGAGTCCCCAGGTTGAGCACACACCCCATGATCAGAGCGGTTCGCGCGCGGTGCGGCCGCGCGCTACGATCGCGCGCAACGATACCGCCAAGGACATAGGTCCAGACCGTGGTAGCGACGATTAGGCTGAGAAAATCGACCCGCCACCACGCGTAGAACGCCCAGCTGCCGGCGAGAATCCAGGCCGAGCGGTAGCGAAACGGCAGCAGATAGTAGCCGAGTAAGAACAGCGGCAAGAACAGAAAGACGAAGATGGTAGTGCTGAAGATCACCGGGTGTTACTCCAAGTCGAGCTCCGCTTGCTCGGTAACAACCCGCAGCCTACCTTGCACCGAGAACACAAACACACTGTACGACTGCCCACCCTCCAGGCCGAGATCACCCACAGGCTTTACCGGTTCACCGTCGCTGAACACCGTGAACTCAATCGGTATGGGGTTCACCGCGATATCACGACCCTCGCCGTGCGGCACAGCCGCTACTGCCGTAGTCTCCCCGTCGGCGGTACGCAGCTCAAGCCTGTCCAACGCCGAGAAGTTGTACAGCACGATCTGCGCGCGGTCAGGGCGGGTGTGCTCGGTATCCTCGACAATTGTTAAGCCGCCGGCATCGTAAACCACCGTGTAGTAACCGCCCCGGCTCGGGATGAGCTCCGCCGTGTGTTCGCCGATACCGATCTGATGAATCCCGGGCGAGACCGGACGGTACGGTGGCACCGAAAACGGGGCGATGTCGGTGAACTCAGTCGCGCCGATCCAAACCGGCGCAACCTCGGCCTCCTCGGCAGCGAGTACTATCCGCACAAACGCCGCGTCCTCGGGCGCACCGGCGCCGTACAGCCCATCGGTAGCCTTCACCGCCGCCGGCGCGGTGCACAGCAGCATCACTACCAAACCCAAAACGCGGAAACCGCTTGTGTAGATTCTCTGCATCCTCACAGCTTCTTGCACCACACTAGCTGATATACCCCAACGCGTGAAAAATTTCATCCGTATTGACAATCGGGCGCTCGGTAACGCACTTATACTATCAGGAGTGCCTATGATGCGTCTTCGCTTGTTTCCGCCGGCCGTGGTCGTTCTGTGTCTCACCGTGCTCAACGCCCACGCTATGGCCGGGTCAATTGTCTCGGTGGAGCATGACCGCACCTACGGCACCCAAGAAGTCAACGGCATGGCGGCCCGGCTGTTCAACGGGCATGCAACCCCGCCGGCTGATCACAGTGTTGCGGTCTACCGGCTGCGATTTCGCAGCATCGATCTCGATGGCCGCGACACCGTCATCACCGCGCAGATATTTATTCCCCGTTTTACCGAGCACAGTGAGCGCCCCCTGTATGTCTTCGCCGCCGGCACCACCGGGCTCACCGACAGTTGCCGCACATCGCGCGAGCATGAGGTGGGTGTGAACTGGGGTCTCTACCGTAATCACCTCCTGGCGCACGCCGGCCAGGGTATAATCGGGGTGCTGCCGGATTATATGCATTTCGGCGATCCCAATCGGCTGCAACCGTACTTTGTATCGGAGGCTGAGGGGCGTGCGCTGCTTGACAGCGTCCGCGCGGTCGGGGCGTATTTCAACGGCCCCGGCAGCAGTCATGCGGTCCGCCCGGCGCGCCCGGCATTTTTGGCCGGTTTTTCGCAAGGCGGGCACGCGGCGTTCGCGGCCGCCGACATACGCGATGAGTACGCACCCGAAGTTGAGTTGGGGGGCATTATCGGCTACGGCCCGACAACAAACGTCGAAGACCTGTTTCGCGAGTTCTCGCTCGTGGCACCGGCGATCATTTACACCTACGCCGCACGCTACGGCGAAGACCGTTTCGACCCGGCCGCAATGCTCGCCGACCGCTGGCTGGCGAGCCTGGAGCACGACGTCACCCGGCTGTGCATCTTGGGATATCAGTCCTACTACCCGTGGAG
This sequence comes from Spirochaetaceae bacterium, assembly GCA_003556605.1. GTDB lineage: Bacteria > Spirochaetota > Spirochaetia > DSM-27196 > SLAA01 > B1Sed10-166. The sequence goes on along the minus strand of PWQX01000054.1, from coordinate 8,053 downwards.
ACCAAGCCCGTTGTTTCGGCCCGAGTTCACCGCCGCGCTCGTAAACCGGCGGCTGCAGGCGGAATACCCCGAAATCCACCGCATCCTCAGTAAGCACAATACCGGCTTATCCGGTCACGGGGTCCCGGCCCTGATCATGCAGGGGACCAACGACGTCGTGATCAATCAGGCCGACCAAACCCGTTTCGTCACGGCGCTGCGCGATCGCGGCAGCACCGTACGCTACCGCGTGTACCCCGATACACCGCACGACACCCGCCAGGCAGGGTTTCGCGAAGCGCTGAGCTGGATGGAGCGGCAGATCCGCAATACACAGGAGAGTCGCAGATGAACCGAGCTTACCTTTGTACGGCAATTATGGTGGTCTTTCTGGGGTGGCCCGCGGCCGGAACCGCATCGGAGCCGGGTGCGCTGCTGGAGGTTGACTCCCCCAGGCGCTATTCGCTGGAGGAGATCACCGCCGAGGTCGCGGTGCTGTTTGAGGGCTTTGACCCTCCGCTGCGGCAGTACGAGGTAGACCGGTACCGCATCCGGTTTCGCTCTACCGATTTCGACGGCTCGCGGGCGGAGATTATCGCGCAGTTGTTTGTCCCTATTTTTACAGCTCCCGCCGAGCGCCCGGTGCTGGTCTTCGGAGCCGGCACCACCGGAGTCGCCGAGCACTGTGCGCCGATACTCGAAGTCCCGGAAAAGAACCGCTGGGGCAACTTCGTCGCCAACATGCTCGGCTACGCTACCGAGGGCTACATCGCGATCTTTCCGGACTACCTGGGCTTCGGCGATCCCGACACGCCGCAACGGTACTTCGGTAAGGTCGCCGAGGCGCACGTGATGCTCGATGCAATCCGTGCGGTCCACAATTTCTTCGAAGAGGGGCAGCTCGCGTGTCTGCGATGTACTGCGGTTCGGCCTTCTGCGACCCACTTTGCCGCCGGCTATTCGCAAGGCGGCCATGCCGCCCACGCCGCGGCCGATCTGCGGGCCGAGTACGCCCCCGAGATCGAGCTTACCGGGCTCATAGGGTTTGGCCAAACGAACAACGTGGCAACTCTGATGCGCGAGATGGCCTACTATACCCCTTACATCATTTACTCCTACGCCGAGATGTACGGCTATGACGAGATAGACCCGGCGAAATATCTGCAGCCGCAGTGGCTCGAGACCTTTGAAGAGGACGTTAATCGCCTCTGTGTGGAGGATTTTCAGAGCTACTACCCGCGCGACGGCGAAGAGCTGTACACCGAGGAGTTTCACAGAGCGCTGCACGAAGGGCGACTTCACGAGGATTTCCCCGCAATGGCCGCGCGCCTCGAGGAGAACCTCGCCGGGTACTCGGGTCACGAGCTGCCTTCATTGGTACTGCAGGGCGAGCACGACATCATCATCACCACCCCCGAGCAAGACCGCTTTGTACGGGACCTGTGCGAGCTCGGCAGCGCAGTGCGCTACGTCGTCATGCCGGGCGCACGCCACCGCGACACTCGTCCGGCCGGGTTCCGCCTATCGGTAGAATGGATGGAGGAACTGACGCGCGGCCGCCGGCCGCCGGACGACTGCCCGTCGCTGTAGGATACTCGCTTCTTGCACTCGCCGTTCATCGCCCGCCGGCGACCTCAGCGTTGAACTGCCTGATCATCGCGTCGATGCCCGCAGCCTGTTCCTGAATCGCCCGCCAGTAGCGCTTGTTGTACCACTGCTCGGTGAGCTCGGCCGAGTCCATTCCCTGCTGTTCTACCCAGGTATAGTACTTGAGGTTGTGAATGCGGCGGCGCTCGCGGTAGGTGGTCTCGATCATTGAATCGGTGTGCAGCCCGTCGATGTGGCGATAGGCGATACGCTCGGCGTCGGAACCCGAGAGCTCGCCGTGTCTCCCGCGCACCTCATCGAGCCGCGAGGTGTAGAGGTCCATCGAGTCGGTGAGCACCGTGAGAATCATGTCGGTCTCCGCCAGCTCGTAGTAGCGCGCCATCTTCGCCGCCGCCACGATGTTGCCCACACCCGAGATCCCGGCAGCATCGAGCTGTTCTATTACCCGCGGAGAAACACCGCGCTCAGCCAGATGTCGCCGTCCGGCAGGTTCGTTGTACAGCCGCAGCAGTTGCATCGCGTCGTTGTCATCGACCGCGATCGCCAGATCGGTATTGCGCACATTGTGGATCCACGGGATGTGCTTGTCACCGATACCCTCGATTCGGTGCTCACCGTACCCATTCTCAAGCAGAGTAGGACACTGCAGCGCCTCCGCCGCCGCAATCTTCAGCCCCGGATACGCGTCCTTCAGCCGATCTCCGCCGGCCAGCGTGCCTGATGAGCCGGTCGCGGCTACGTATCCGGCAAGCTCTTGCCCGGTCCTCAGCTCGGCATTGAGAATCTCCAACAAAGCTTCACCGGTCACGTGGTAATGCCACAGATAGTTACCGAACTCCGAAAACTGATTGAAGATGACCACCTCCTCGCCGCGATCGGCGACAAGCGCGTTGCAGGCATCGAAGATCTCCTTGACGTTGCTCTCGGTTCCGGCCGTAGCGATGATCTCGCCGGCTACTTGGCGAAGCCACTCAAAGCGCTCCCGGCTCATCCCTTCAGGCAGAATTGCAACCGATTCGCATCCCAGCAGCGCCGCGTTGTAGGCCCCACCGCGGCAGTAGTTGCCGGTAGACGGCCAGACCGCCTTTTGCCTGGTTGAGTCGAAGTTGCCGCTGACCAAGGCGGGGACCAGGCAGCCGTAGGTTGCCCCCACTTTGTGCGCTCCGGTGGGAAACCAGCGCCCCACCAGCGCAACAATGCGTGCCGGCACACCGGTGAGCTCGGACGGAAGCTCGAGATAGTTCACCCCGCCGAAGCCGCTTCCCTCGGCAACCGGTTCGTTCTTCCAGGTGATGCGAAAAAGGTTCAAGGGGTCGAGATCCCAGAGTCCAACTGCTGCGATGCGCCGGCGCAGCTGGGGGTCCAAGCGTTCCGGGTACTTTTGCTGCTCCAAGGTCGGCAGGACAATCCCGCGCCGCCGGCAGACCTCGATATTGCGCGCCCGCGCCTCGTGCTTCACCGCTATGTCGATCATGCCGGCCTCCTCGTTACTCGCAGTCTTGGTATGCGTGTAACGTACGCCATTCGTGCGCTTTGTTCAAATGCTGTGCGCGCTGCCGGGAGCTCCGGGCGCCGGACACGAATACATGCCGGCGGTCAGGCAATCCCTGGAAGAGAGCTATCGAGAAGGCGTCTTACCGCAGCGCACTAGCCTGGCGAACCTGCAGTGCGACCGCGACCACCCCACGCAGAGCCTTCCGGACGGCGGGCAAGCATCACCAGCGAGATCGTGTTGATTACAATGTGCAGGGCGATCGAGGAGACAATGTCGCCTGAGATCTCGGCGAGCGCCGCGAGCGCAATGCCCATCAGCAAAGCGTACAGCGGCCACGGCCGCAGGCGTTTGGTTGCCGGAAAATGCACGGCGGCAAACAGGATCGTGGCGATCGGCGGGCCTACCAGCGGTTGCAGCGCGCCGCGGAACAGCGTTTCCTCGGCAACCCCGCTGATCACCGCAAGCAGCACGCAGGTCCGCACCGGCACACCCCGAAACACCTCGGCAACCTCGTCGAATAAAGCCGAAACCCTCCGGCTGTAGCGCACGCCCCAGCGCAGCAGCGCACCCTGAAACGCAAGCGCGGCCGCGAAGACCGCAAGCTCGGCGACCGGCGCCGGGCGCGGCCACACCGGCGGCGGTAAGAAATCCCCGTGCGTGAAATACCGCACACCGACTCCGGCAGCGAACATCAGTCCGTAAAACACCGCCGCCGGACGCATGATTGAGCCTGCGGAAATCGCCATGAGCCTATACTGCGCGGCGATCGCGTTGTTCGTCAACGCCGGACACCGGTGCACTGGAAGCGTGGACACATTCAGCGTTGACCTTGCGCACCCGTTGCGCTTGCACTACAGTAAGACCGGTAAACCCGCGTCGCCGCACGCTCAGGAATAAGGATTCTAACGATGAGAAAACAGTTACGCAGCGCCACCTCTACCGCCGGGCGCCGTATGGCCGGCGCCCGCAGCCTCTGGCGCGCCAACGGCATGCGCGAAGAGCAGTTCGGAAAACCGATCATTGCAATCGCCAACTCGTTTACCCAGTTCGTCCCCGGGCACGTACACCTGCACCGGATAGGGCAGACGGTCAAGAGCCGCATCGAGGAACACGGCATGTTCGCCGCCGAGTTCAACACCATTGCGATAGACGACGGTATCGCGATGGGTCATGACGGAATGCTGTATTCGCTGCCGTCGCGCGAGCTGATCGCCGACAGCGTGGAGTACATGTGTAACGCGCACCAAGTCGACGCGCTGGTCTGCATCAGCAACTGCGACAAGATCACCCCTGGAATGATGATGGCGGCAATGCGGCTGAATATCCCGACGATCTTCGTTTCCGGCGGGCCAATGGAAGCAGGGCGTGTGGGCGACAAGCGCTACGACCTGATCGACGCGATGGTCCTTGCCGCCGATCCGCACGCCGAGGACAGCGACGTGGCCGAGATCGAGCTCGCCGCCTGCCCTACCTGCGGCTCCTGCTCGGGTATGTTCACCGCCAACTCTATGAACTGTCTCAACGAGGCGCTGGGGTTGGCGTTGCCCGGCAACGGCACCGTGGTCGCTACACACACCGCACGCGCCGGGTTGTTCGCGCAGGCCGCCGAGCGCATAGTCGAGCTGGCGACCGCGCACTACGAGCACGGTGACGAGACGGTCTTGCCGCGCTCAATCGCCTCGCGCGCAGCATTTCTCAACGCAATGAGTCTGGACATCGCGATGGGCGGCTCCACCAATACCGTGCTGCATCTTCTTGCAATAGCCCGCGAGGCCCAAGTGGAGTTTACGATGGAAGATATCGACGCGCTGTCGCGCAGCACACCCTGTCTGTGCAAGGTGGCGCCGAGCTCGGCGTATCACGTGGAAGACGTCAATCGTGCCGGCGGCATCCTGGGAATCATGGCCGAACTGAACCGTCTCGGTAAGCTCAACGGCGCTGCAGTGCGGGTTGACGGACTCACGCTCGGCGAGGCACTCCAGCGCTACGATATTCGCAGCGAGCCGGCGCCAGAAGCGCGTGAGCTGTACCGGGCCGCTCCGGGCGGGGTGCGCGGGAATCTCACTCTCGGCTCTCAGTCCAACCTCTACGATGAGCTCGACACCGACCGCGCCGCCGGTTGCATCCGCGACGGTGAGCACGCCTATGCGCCCGACGGAGGTCTTGCGGTGCTGTTCGGGAATATAGCGGAGAACGGCAGCATCGTGAAAACCGCAGGGGTCGCTGCGGAAGTCAGACAGTTCGCCGGTAGCGCGCGGGTGTATCACTCTCAGGACTCGGCTTGCGATGGTATCTTAGACGGCACGGTGCAGCCCGGTGACGTGGTCGTGATTGCCTACGAGGGGCCCAAAGGCGGACCCGGCATGCAAGAGATGCTGTATCCTACGAGTTACATCAAGTCGATGGGTCTCGGCACGCGCTGCGCGCTGATCACCGACGGCCGGTTCTCGGGCGGCACTTCAGGCTTGTCGATCGGGCACATTTCGCCTGAAGCTGCCGGCGGCGGCGAGCTCGCGCTGGTGCGCGATGGCGACCGAATTGAGATTGACCTCGCCGAACGCAGCATACAGCTCATGGTCGCTGCAGAGGAGCTCGCCGAGCGGCGCCGCGCCGAGGAAGCGCGCGGCGAGGCGGCCTTCACGCCGCGGCGCGAGCGAACCGTGTCGGCGGCGCTGCGCGCCTACGCCGCGCTTGCTACAAGCGCCGACCGGGGGGCGGTGCGCCGCATCGAGTGAGCGCGCCGGCTACAGCCCGCGCGCGTCCTCGAGGCGCTGCGCCGGGTACTCGTTTTTGAAGCTGTGAATAACCTCACGCGGGATCGCGACCCGAACCTCGCCCCCGGGTGTCGGGCGCCGGCGGGCGAAGGCGTCGCCCGATAGCTCCACCTCAAGCCGCTCGCCGCCCGGGACCGGGCGCAGCCGCACCTCGTAACGATCGCCGGTGCTGTGCACGCGTTCCACAACCGCCGGCACAAGCTCTGTCGTGCTGCGGCTTTCACCCCGTATCGCGCCGGTAGCGGTGAGGATATCAAGACGCGACGGGCGTATGCACAGCGTAACCGCTGTTCCGGCAGGGTAGGGCTGGGGAATCGTGAGCGCGATGCCGCCTTCGGTCACCACGGTGCAGCCCTCACCGGCCGGAGCCCGGGCGGTGCCGTTGAGGATGTTGCGGGTCCCAACGATGCGCGCAACCCGGTGCGAGACCGGTTGCCGGAACACCTCTTCGGTTCGGCCGATCTGCAGCAGCTTACCTTGCTCTAAGACCGCCATGCGATCGGCTAAGGCGTAAGCTTCTTCAATCGCGTGGGTGACCAGCACGATCGGAATGCGGTACACCGCGTTGATCTCCCGCACCAGCTCGAGAAGCCGTATCCGCACCGTGGCGTCCACCGCCGAGAACGGCTCGTCGAGCAGCAGTATGCGCGGGCGCGGGGCCAGGGCGCGCGCGAGCGCAACGCGCTGTTGCTGGCCGCCGGACAATTCGTGCGGCTTGCGCTGTTCCAGCCCCTGCAGGCGCATCTCGGCGAGTAAGCTCTGCACCCGCATCTCACGCTCTTTACCGCCGACACGATGCAGCCCGAACTCTACGTTCGCTCGAACACTGAGGTGCGGGAATAGCGCGTAGTTCTGAAACACGATGCCGACACGGCGGTCTTGCGGGCGCAGCCAAATCCGCCGATTGAGATCGAACCAGGTCTCGCTATCGAAGCTGATTCGGCCCCCATGCGGGCGCACGAGCCCGGCGATAGCGGAAATGGTGAGTGTTTTTCCCGAGCCGGAAGGACCGAGGAGCGCCAGAACTTCGTTCTGCATCGCGAAGCGAACGTCGAGCGTAAACTCCTCGAGACCCAAATCGATCCTGGCGCGCAGCACGACTATCTTTCCCCGCTTACCTCGCCCGCAGCACGCTTCACCGCTGCAGCTCTTCGCGGCGATCTGGGCGCCAAGCGATGCACGTCGCCTGCAAGGCTGTTTCCGCTGGGCGCGGCGAGCCGATTGAGGAGAACAATCACCATCACCGAGATCCCGGTGAGTATCAGCACCAGCCCATTGGCGCGCGCCATCTCCTGGGCCTGCACCGCATCGTAGATCGCGATCGCCATAGTCTGCGTACGTCCCGGGATATTCCCCGCCACCAGCAGCGTAGCGCCGAACTCGCCGAGTGCGCGCGCCCAGCACAACACCACCCCCGCAAGCACGCCCCGCCAGGCCAGCGGCAACACAACCCGGAAAAAGATGTACGGCTCCGAGCGCCCGAGCGTGCGCGCGGCCCCCACGAAAGCGGGGTCAACCTGTTCGATTGCGCCGCGCGCGGCGCGTACAAACAACGGCATCGCCGCGATCACCGCGGCGATCACCGCCGCCTGCCAGGTGAACACCACCCGGACCCCGAAGGTATGCTCGAGCCACGCGCCGATTGTCCCGCGCCGTCCAATCGCGAGCAGCAGATAATAACCCAGGACCGAAGGGGGCAACACTACCGGCAAGGTAATCAGCGCATCAAGCAGCTCCCGTCCGGGAAAGCGCTTGTTTGCGAGCAGCCACGCCGGGGCGATACCGACCGCAATCGCGATCAGCGTAGCGATCGTTGACACACGCAGAGACAGAAAGACGGGAAACAGATCGCTGCTGCTCATTACCGGCTAACCTTCGCTCGATTGTAGCCCAACGCCTCTGAAAACGCAAAAGGGCCGGCGCGCAGCCGCTCGCGCTGCCTACAATTCGGCTGCGCGTGCCGTCGTTCGCGCGCACGCTACTGCGGCAGTCCGAAACGGTAACGGACCAGAATCTGACGACCAACGGTGTCGTTCACAAAGGCCGAGAACTCTTCGGCGGCCGCGCTGTTCTCGGCTTCGCGTAACACCAGCGCCGTCTGCTCTATGGGTTCGTGCAAGGCCGCGTCGATCTTCTCACCCAAGAGCCCCTCGGCAGCATCGAGAAAGGCAAGCGCAACCAGCCCAACATCGGCGTT
>PWQX01000041.1 GCA_003556605.1 Spirochaetaceae bacterium | reverse complement strand
TTCCCTCCTCGGAAGCGTATATGGGCTCGGAGATGATACGGCTGAACCGCAGCATCCACACGACGCTGAAAGAAGTCTTCCCGGCGGTCTCCGTGATCCCCAATGACTTCACGATTCTCCTCGCTTCCGATGATCCTCTCCTGCCCGCTGTTGACGCCGCAGAGATAAGCGACCGCCTTGCGGAAAGGAAACTCGAAACCAGGCTTTTCACTTCTCATTACATAGAGCACAAGCTTCGCCCCGAGCGGGTCAGCCGGCTTGCCGCATATCTTGATGAGAGCGGCGAGATTAACCATGACAGAAGGCCAATCGCCACCTTTCACAGCCTCGCGCTGTGGAACGCGATGTTCCACCCCCGCCTCAGGGCTGCTTTTGACCTCGCCCGTGGGGCGAGGCTTTGGCGGGTTCTCGCTGTTGTGCCCCTTTTCCTCGTGCCGGTTGTGGAGAGCCTGCGCAGAAGAAGATCGACCCGGTACCCCGTTGTCCTTGCGCTGTTCACAAGCGGTTTCGCCGGAATGACCTTCACGATCGTGCTCCTCTTCCTCTTTCAGCTGTCCTATGGGCATCTGTACCAGAAAATCGGCGTTCTTACCGCCGCGTTCATGCTCGGGTTGGGGCTCGGTGGATGGGTGATGAACCGGATAATGAACAGGCTCACCGGCGAGGTTGCCCTTCTCGCGCGGATAGTCTTGGTACTCGCCCTCTATGCGTGCTCGCTGCCGTGGCTCGCGCAGGCGCTGAGCGGGCATTACGGGATCCCCGGAGAGCTCCCGTTTTCGCTTCTCAATCTCACCGGCGGCTTTCTTATCGGTTTACAATTCCCCCTCGCCTGCAAGGTCTACCTGCAAAGAACCGTGAGTGTTGCGCCTGCGGTCGGCTTACTGTATGCAGCCGACCTGTGGGGCTCGGTGCTGGGGGCGTTCCTCGCTTCGATCCTCCTCATTCCGGTTCTCGGCATCGTCAGTACCACTGTCGTGATAGCGGCCCTCAGCCTGGCCGCATGCGCCGCCCTTTTCATCGGCGCGAAGCTTTAGTTCCAAACTCCCGGAAGATGGCGGCCGCAGAACCTGCATTTCGCCTCTTCCACATTGAGCTCCGTCACGGCAAACCCGGTTCTGCCGACCACCTTTTCATTGCAGCCGGGACAGTAGGTGTTGTTTGCCGGGTGGCCGGGAACGTTGCCGATATAGACGTACTTCAGCCCCTCCTCCAGCGCTATCCTCCTTGCGTCCTCCAGCGTCTCAACAGGGGTTGGAGGGACCCTGGTCAGCTTATAAGCGGGAAAGAAACGGTTGAAATGCACAGGAACCTCGTCGCCGAGCTCCTCCCGTATCCAGCGACACATCTGGCGTATAATTTCGGTGTCATCGTTCAAGGTGGGGATCACCAGGTTCACGATTTCAAACCACACCTCTTCCTCGGCCAACAGCTGCAGGGTATCGAGCACCGGCTGGAGCTCGGCGAGAGAGGTTATATCGTAGAACTCCGCGGTGAAAGCCTTCAGGTCAACGTTCACCGCGTCTATGTATTCAAGGAGCGCACGCAGAGGCTCGGGCTTTATCGCCCCGTTTGTGTTGAGGAGCGTCCGTATGCCCCTTTGCTTGGCAGCCACCGAAATATCGTACATATATTCGTAGAATACCGTTGGTTCATTGTAGGTAAAGGCAATGAACTCCAGGCCATGTTCAGCCGCCTTCGCCGCCACTTCCTCCGGGGAAAGCCGTTGATACGTGACCTCCTCAGGCGGACGAACGGCGATGTGCCAGTTGTGACAAAAGCTGCACTTGAAGTTACATCCGGCGGTAGCAACATTGAATCTGAGACTGCCGGGTTTCACGTGGTAAAGCGGCAGCTTCTCCATGGGACTGCCAGGGGTGAGGGCGCAGGGTTTGCCGTAGACAAGCGTATACAGAGTTCCGCCTCTGTTCTCCCTTACTTCGCAGTAACCTCTCGCGCCCTCCGCGATGGTGCAACTGCGGAAACAGAGCCGGCATTGGACCGCGTTCCCCTCGAGGCTCAGCCAGTATTTCGCTTCGGTAAGCTCCTCATTGAGCTCGGGACGGGGAGCCGGAAAGCCCTGCCGTACGATCATCGCTCCGAACCCCACGAACGCCATCAGCAGGGCTACCTCGAGCAAGCGGTGAAAAGAGAGCTTTTTCATCTCAGCCTCCCAAATCAGGCCCCGAAGACGGCCCGTGTCAGTTCCACACCCCCGGTATCCGGTGGCCGCAGTAGCGGCAGGTGCCGCCCTCGATATTATTCTCCAACACCGAGAAATGAACCCGCTTGACGAGTGTATTGTTGCACTCCGGGCAGTAGGTACTGTTGAACTCATGCCCGGGCACGTTGCCGATCGTAACGTAACGCAAGCCCTCCTCAATAGCGATCTGCCGCGCCCTTTCCAAGGTTTCAATCGGCGTGGGAGGAACTCTCGTCAACCTGTAGGCGGGGAAGAAACGGTTGAAGTGCACCGGCACGTGCTCTCCGAGATTCTCCTTGATCCACCGGCACATCTCGCGTGTTTGCGTGGGGTCGTCATTCAGGGTAGGAATCACGAGATTCACGATTTCAAACCACACCCCCGACTCTTTGACGGTCTTCAGGGTCTCGAGCACAGGCTCGAGCTGCGAAAAGGAGGTCTTGCGGAAAAACTGGCCCGTAAACCCTTTGAGGTCCACACAAACCGCATCCATGTGCCGGAGAAGCTCTCTTAGAGGTTCGCGGTTTATTGCGCCGTTGGTGTGAAAGAGGGTAATCAGCCCCTTCTCCCGCGCAATCGCGGCTGTGTCGTACATGTACTCATAGAATACAGTGGGTTCGTTTATCGTGAACGATATTGATCGGCAGCCCTTATCTAAAGCCATACCGACAAGCTCTTCGGGCGGCAGCGTCAGAGACCTCACCTCCTCAGGGCTCTTGGTAGCAACATGCCAATTATGGCAGAAACTGCACCTGAAATTGCAGCCGGCGGTGAACACTCCCAGATTCTGGTGCCCCGGAAGAACATGATACATGGGCTCCTTTTCGATGGTGGCCAGGTCAAACCCCGCCGCCCTTCCATATACCAGGGTGTAGAGCTTCCCGCCCCTGTTTTCTCGAACTCGGCAGTAACCCCGCTGCCCTTCAGGGATGGTGCAGTTGCGAAAGCACAACTCACACTGGACGGCGTTCCCCGCCAACTCCCTCCAAAACCGTGCCGGCGTCAGTTTGAGCTCGCCGTCAGCAGTTTCGGAAGAAGGCATACCTAGCAGGACCACCACCGCCCCGACAATGATAAAGGATACCAGGACCAGTAGCTCGACCAGCCTCCGCAGCGGATTTCCCCTCACGATCGCCCTCGCAATCCCGCTCAACGAATTCGCTCGCCATTGCTCCCCTCTATTTTACCGCCCAATACGCTGCCCTGCCAGGGAAAAAATCAGCACGTCTCCGAACTATACCGAATGCGGCAGGCAGGCAGGCAGTTCACAGTCTTCCCACAACCGCCGAAGCAAGGGTGAAGCCGAAAAGCAGGAGAAAGAACCCGGAAGCGCGTCTGAGAACTCCTAGAAGTATCGGAGTCTTCAACACCTTTGCAAGCAAGCCGGCCGCCGGCCCAACGATCAGCAAAGGGGTTATCAGCGCGGCGCCGAGCCCGAAGGCAAGTCCGCACAGTGCTCCGAGGCCGACATCCCCCAAGGCAAAGGCGATATAGGTCAGGACGCCCAGGAACGGGGCACAGTAGGGAACGATGCCGATGAGAAAACCAAGCAGTGCCATCGAAATGGTGCTTTGCTCCAGAGTGTGACGACTCAAGTAGCGGCACACGCGGATCCCGCTCTTGCGGCCCATCACGATCAGCGCTCCCAGAAGGAGAATAAAAGCCGCAGCGCCGAGTTGTGCCCAGACGGCAAGGGCTTCCTCCGCTATGCGGTTTACCAGTTGCATGCCGATTCCCCCGGCGAGCGCGCCGAGCAGCGTGTGAGCCGCCAGGCGCGCGAGCGCGAAGCTGATAGCCGCTTTGAAGCCGGCTCGCCAACCTTCGGCAGTACCGGTGACATAGAATGCGACCGCCGGAGCGCAGTGCAGCATACACGGACCTACCCCCACGGTCAGCCCGGTGACGAATAACGCACCCAGCGTGCTCATGAACCCTTCCATCGCCCCCTCTCTCCGGCAAGAAGCTATCCTAGCGCTGTACCGTCTTCTCCTCTATTTTCTCATCGAATGGCCTACCGAGAAACAGTTATCTTGGCCTTTATGACTGGCCGGCGGAAACCACGACAGTTTCGCGGCACCCGGCACGGGCGGCAGCTCGAGTGTAAGTCGGAGCCTCAGAGTAAGGCTATCGTCTGGGTGCTACGGCTTTTCGCCCGGGGGCTTTCGTTGTACACGAATGCAGCCGGCAACCGGAATACGGCAGTGTTTGCCCGTTTTCGCCGGTTCATCCGCCGCCGAGGCCCGTTATCCGAAAATCCAGTTGCGGGTCTCCCTGCTGCGGCGCCGAAAGGCGCCCGATGACAAGGGGCGAGCGCCTTTACGGCCGTTGCAAGGCTACGGACGAAAGCAGGCACATTCGCGTGTTCGCGAACCTGCGCTTCACCTACGCGCCGTCTCATTGCACCGCTAGCTCGCAACCCGGCCGATGTAGACGCGGCCGGCACGGCGTTAGGGCAGCGCAGAATGCTGAGGATAGTAGTGTATGTCCAGACAACCTTCGGAGTCTTAGATTCCGGTGCTGCGAACCAGCAGAAGGGCGACGGTTCCGGCGGCCAAAATGCCCCAGAGCGCGCGGTCGTGGTCCCATACCCGCCGGCCGTTGTACGAGGCGAAGGGAAAGAACGGCAGAAGCACCTCGAAAACCAGTAACGCCTGCACCGGTACGACCGCAAGGCGGAGCAGGTCGTTGACCACCGCAGGTGCGCTGCTGCCGAGTGCTGCTGCTTCGTAGGCCCACAGCAGCCAGGCGAGTACCAGCACCGAGAGCGCACCGAAAAACGCCACGATTGCAAGCCGCGGCAGCTCCGCTCGGTAGCTCCAGCGCGCCGGCTTAGGATAATACGACCCCGGAGACGGCAACACGCCGCTTAACAGCACAGCGACCAGCGCCGAGAGCGTAAGTCCGGTTTCCCAGATTCGATAACGAAGCTCCAAGCCAAGCCGGTGCGCCGCCAGCTTCATTGCAAGCGAACGTACGCCGAACACCAACGCAACCGCGACCGGCAACTGCCACACGAGCTCCAGATACAGCTCACTCGCTGCGCCGGCACGCAGTCGCTGCAGCGGCAGAATAGCTGCCGCAATCAGCACATTCGCCAACCAAGCCGCTGCGCCGCCGCCCGCAACCGGCGTTTGGGTGCCTTGTGGACTCTCAGGCGCTTCCGGACTCCGGGGCGTTTGCCCGGCTCGGGCCCAGAGGAAATGGCCGAGGTCGATCGTGTGAAACGTGTTTGGGCCGATCTTCAGTAAGCTCATACCGTAACGACGGATCTGCTGCATAGCACTAAGCGGGACAAAGCCTTGATCGGCGAAACGGTTACTCGAGGCCGTATTGCAGCCTTCAACTGTGGTAAACAGCTCGTCGCAGCCGTGTTCCTGCAGTTGGCGGACCGAATGCTCGATCAGCGCGGCAGCTACGCCGCGGCCACGTGCCCTCGGATCGGTGAACAACCACTTCACGACGCCGCCGAGCCGATTGCGCTTGAAGGTGAAGGTGTCAAGCACCACAACCCCTGCAATCTCTCCTGAAAGCTCGTACACAAACGTATGCTCGGTCGGCTTGACGAAACTGCCTTGTACAAACCCGAACGCGCGCCGGGCAAGCCGTTTCAGCGCGCGCTGTTCGTCCTGTTGCATCGGGCGGATTGATTGCACCGACATCGTTTCCTCCTTGTATGCGCTTTTCCCGGGCTTGCGGCAAGCTGTTCTCTCGTCATTGCCGTATGATACTGGGCGTTTGGCTGTGCCGCAATGGGATGAGCACCTTGGCGGGAGTTTCGGCGGTGCAGCCCTCGATTCGAGCTTCGCGCGCGACGGCCACCAGCGCTCGGTGTAGCGGTTGAGCGCGGCGTAGAGTACCGGTACCAGGTAGAGCGTTAAGAGCAGTGCTGCTCCGATACCGTTATCCACCGCCATACCGAGAAGCATCACGAACCCGAGCGCACTAAAGAGACTGATCGAAACTGCAAGCAGATAGTGGGCCGCGATCACGTCGACAAACGTCAATGGAATCGCGAAAGAGATGATCAACGGGTCGCTGAACGACTCGAACTGCGCCGCCATCACTCCGAAGACCAGAAGTACCGCCGCAGCGACTACCGCGGCGAATACGCCCCCGTAGCGCTTCAAGCCGGCGTAATCACCCTCAAACCGCAGAGCAACCTCGTCGCCGAGCGTGACATGATCACCGATGGCTTCGCGTGCAGGCGGTCTCGAGGCGCGCGAAGCCGGCCGCAACCAATGCATTAAGCCGCGCCGGGCGGCTGCGCAGCGGGCGCTGTCGTGTGCTAATAAGCGGGAAGAAGCGCGCGGCAAGTACCGGCACAAGAAATGCCGCTACCACAAGCGAAGCAAGCAGGGAGATCACAACCGTAAACGCCAGGCTCGCGAACAGCTCACCGGCGAGCTCCAGCTGCCGGCGAAACATCACCAGCGGTAGAAACACAGAGACCGTGGTAAGCGTTGCCGCGGTGATCGCCCCTACCATTTCGCGGGTTCCCATGAACGCCGCGGTTCGTAGTTTGGTTCCGCGCTGGCGGTGGCGATAGATGCTCTCAAGAATCACGATCGAGCTGTCGACCAGCAGACCCACTGCAAGTACAAGTCCGGCGAGCGTCATGAGGTTGAGCGGAAAGCCCGCAAAGTACATAACCGCAAGCGTGATGAGCACCGAGGCGGGAATTGAGACCGCAACCACCAGCGTAGAGCGTACGCTGCGCAGAAAGACGAACAGCACCAGCACCGCGAGCACAGCGCCGGCTGCCGCCTGTCCGGACATCGTTGCCAACGAATTACGGATAATCTCGGTTGTATCGGAGATGAACGCATGGCGAACTCCGCCGGGCAGCTCGCCGTCTATGTAGACACGGTTTTGCTCGCACCGGTACCCGCTCGATACCTGCCCGAGGTGCTGCAGGCGCACAACGCGACCGCCACGCTCAGAAACCACGGCAGTTGCAACCCCGTCGAGACTACGAAACGCGCCGTTGGTCCGCACGAGGTAGTCGCGCTCGCCTTCAAGCAGCTTTCCGGCGTTCATATCGATGTTTTGCTCACGCAACGCTTCGGCGATCTCTGCGAAGCTCAAGCGGTAGGCGTCTAGCCGAGCACGCGATATATCGACTCGCACCACCGGATCGCGACCGCCCATGACGAACGTTTGCGCGATGCCTTCGGTCTGCTCGAGCCGCGGATTCGCCACGCCGCCGACCTGCTGTTCATATCACCCCGAACCGTCGATACCCATCTGCGCAGCGTCTTTCGCAAGTGCTCGGTGAGCTCGCGCCTGCAGCTCTCGCCGTGCGCGGGCGCGTCGAGAACTGAAGCGCGTGCTGGACCTCACCCAATTTCTCGGCTATATTCTATCCATGCTGATGCGATTGTTGATCGGTTTACTTGGTATTGTTTTAGCTGTTATGGGGTTCGCTGCTGTAGCCCGAGCCGGATCCTCTCCGGATGAAGACGGCGCGCTTGCATTGCAGCGCTACAGTACACCCGAGGGGCTGGCCGAATTGATACATGCTGGTGAGCAGCCTTACCTTTTGGTCGACGTGCGCACTGCTGGGGAATACGCTGCCGGCCATATCCCGACGGCTATCAACATTCCGTATGATCGGATCGCGGCGGGGTTGCAGGATCAGCCGACGGACCGTGTGCTGGTGCTTTACTGCCGCACCGGCCGCCGTTCCGGTGTTGCGCTGAGTGAACTGCGGCGTCACGGTTTCTCGGACATCGTCGATTTCGGAGGCATAAGCCGCTGGAATGGACCAATTGTGCGCCCGTAGCGCCGCGACGCCGGCCGGAAGTTCGCCGAGTGCGAGCAGCACCGCGCCGAGGAGTATTGGGTGCTCGACCCCCAGACGCTCGCGCACCGGTCTTATCGCCGCCACGGCGAGGAGCAGGCTGAGCGTGCCTTCGGTGAGCGGCGCATCGAGTCCGAGGTTGTTCACGGGTACTCTGTTCTGCGCTCCCGGCTCAACCGCGAGGCACCGCCGAAGCTCTACACTGCGCTCGCCGCACGCTGCACCTGCGAATAGATTGATCACATAGATCAGCCGGGTGAGAAACGAAACAAGCGGTGTAGAGACCTCGCATCACTCCCTTTGCTTGATCATAGCGCGCATGCGACGGCAGAGTACCTGGATCACCGCCTGCGCGATATCCGGGTGGTCAACCATCACCGAGTCGAACGCATCCTTGTCGATCCTCAGCAGGGAGGTATTCTCGAGCGCCGTAGCCGACGCCGAACGGGGCTCAGGGTCGAGCACCGCCATTTCACCGACCACCCTCCCGGAGTCCAGCTCCGCGAAACGGGTCTGCTCATCGTGAATCGCGACCCGGCCGTTTCGGATGATGTACATGCAGGTTCCAAGATCACCCTGGCGGATGAAGGTCTGTTTGGGCGAGACTTCCAGATCCTCGGCAATCGACGCAATGTGTGCCAGAATGGCGTCCGGGATGCTGGAAAAAATATCCGCTGATTTCAGCGTAATTACCCGCTCTATCATAGTAAGCACGGTATCCTCCGGTGCTTCGGCGCCAAGGCCGAGAGTATATGCCGCGTGCGTGGCGCAAGTACGCAACCACGCTTCCGGCGGCCACCGATCATCATCCTCGAGTATTTCCCGCACCCGTTCGCTTGGTGCGACCGCAGCCAGCCCGAACAGCTCACCGTAGCCGGCCGAGTCCAGCCTCCGGTTATCGGGGTATTCAGCTATAGCGAGCACTCGTTGCCTGATCTGTCCCGACAGCTCTACCTCCAGCAGTTCGAGACCGAGCGCGCGCTGTTTGGCATCGCCGGCAACGATTTTGTGGCGCATACCCATGATCTCATCCGGGTCGTGCACAAAGGTCAGGAGCAGAAAGACCGATTCAAGTTGCCGGCTGTAAACATCCTCAAGAGCCGAGATGATCGGCTGCAGCCGGCGGTCTCCGCCTAGCTCCGAAAGCGCCAAGGTCGCCCGCGCAGCCATCTGCGTATACACATACAGCCTGCGAACGACAATCGGCCGCGTCCGGGCGCCGGCTGAGTATCCCCGCCGATTCAACGCCGTATAGCTCGCGTGGGCGATCTGCGGATCCGGGTGCTCCAGCGCCGCTTCGAAGGTGCGTACAATGCTCTCGTCATTCACCCGCGAGGCAGCATGGATCACGCGCAGTATCGAGGCGCGCCGCAGCGTGGAGCTTCCGGTGAGACAGCTTTCGAGCAACGGCGTTAGCGCCGGCCCTTGGGCCGCCAGCGCACCGAGTGCCTCGGCGCGGGTGGTAACCGGGTCTATCCACGGCAGGATGTCGTTAATCAGCGCCGGGTGGGCAACCGCGCGGGCGGCCCGCAGCGCGGCCCGCACCACCTGAAAATCCGAGTCCCGTAGCAGTGCGTGCAGCGGATGGTAGAAGTTGCGTATGCCCACCCGCTCGAGAATCTCCGCGGCATCCTTGCGTTCGCGCGAGTCTGCCGATTCAGCCAGCCTGTTGAACACGTCGCCGGCCTGCAGGATGCCGTTGATCCCGCCGTACAGGAAAAGCCCGGTGACGGCCGCAGTACGCAGCGCCGGTGTATCAGACTCGAGATACGGCTTGATCGTAGGAGCCGGCTCATCGAGCACCGCGCACAGCGCGCAGATGGCGCTCCCGCGGGCGGCTACATCCTGTTCTGCGGCGATTGCACGGGTGAGTGCCGGGGTCGCCCAGCCGGGAGCAATCGCCTCGATTCGGTGATATACGTCGCATCGGACCTCGGGATTCGGGTGGTCGATCAGCGTCTCGAGCCGATTTGCGTAGCTCCGGTGCCCGGTTTCCTGCAGCAGCTCCAGTCCGCTCCTAATCTGCCGCGGGTCGTTTGAACTGAACAGCGAATCGATAATCTGCAGCGTCGATGCATCTTCGAGCCTGAAGTCGACCGCGTCGATATGCCGGCGCGTAAGCGAGTTGCGCAGCTCGCCTCCGTAGCCGCGATAGAGCAGCGCACCGAGAAAGCCCGAGACGCCGACCGCACCGAGTGTCAGATACACGGCGTGGGCGGTAGTGAAACCAGGGATCTGAGCAAAGCCGATCAGCAGCAGCCCCGTCACGCCGTAACTCAGGGGGATTCCGACGCCCTGCACGAAGGTGTGAACCGCTTCGCGCTCATGCGCCGGCAATGGTTGAAAGGCGCTCTGCACCGAGGTCTTTGTGAACCCCGAATAGAGCATGTAATCGACGAACTGTGAAGCAACGATGAGCACGAAGAAGCTGCGCCCGGTACCGTCGTCGAACACTCCGGCGATCACAGCTGCAAACAGCAACAGCCCGACACCGACCGGGCTTCCTGCCAGACCCACCGGCATCCCGAACTTCACTAGCAGCCGACCGGCCACAAAAGTGAGGAACAGAAAGCCCAGCCCGGTGGTACCGGACTTCACCAGACCGATAAACCGGCTCAACTCGGCCTGGGTAGCGAAGAACTGCTGCGCCTCGGAGTATACGAGGTACTGAACCAGAAGCGAAGTCGCGTAGCAGGCCAATTGATACCCGAAGACAACCAGCGTGTATTTCTTGCTGATTATCGCCCGCAGCGCCGCGAAACCATGCCGCTCGTGTGCCGACTCCGGCTCCCGACCCGCGTGCGAGTGCGGAAGCTCCTGCGGCGCGAGAAAGTCCGTACCGATACGATGCACCAGGTACAGCGCAGCAAGCATGATTGCGCCGGCCACCGGTATCACCCGCTCCAGCGAACCGAGCACGCCGGCGAGAGGAGCAACGATGATACCGGCGAGGACAACCGCAAGAATCTCGCCACCGGTAACGCGGGGGTAGCGTCGCTTTAGCGTCCTCGCATCGTACAGCTGCGAAGCTTGAGCGCCGCGCAGCATCATACAGTACAGGCTCCCCATGGTGTTGACCAACATGAGAATATACGCGATCCACGGGGCGTTCGAAGTCAAAGTCAGGAAATACAGCAGGAAAACTGCAACCGCGAAGGACCCGACGGTGAAGAGAGAAAGGCTCGATAACGAGAGGCGTTCTTCAAGCGCATTGAAGCCGACCGTCACAATCGGAACGACGGCACCCACCAGTACATACACCACCCGCAGTCCGGCCGAGCCGTGTTCGTACACCAGTGACGTGTAGGCGACATTGTACAGCAAACCGAACGCAAGCCCAACGAGAAACGCCTGCCCGATCAGCAGGCCGAGGCTTTGCCTGTCTGTGGCCACCGTCGAATAATAGTAAAAGCGATCTCGCGGCGCAAGGAGCTGGGAGCACATTCGGCCGGGCGATGTACTGTGCCGTAGCCAGTCCGAATACGGTGATACCTAATTGCCGCGCCCGCCTCATAGCCGCCGCCGGCTGCAATTTCCGCGCGTTTTCCCGGTGTTTTGAGGGAATTCGCTTGACACTTTCATTGCCACCCGCCACGAGTTCTTGACGCACGCGCCCGGCAGGCTCATCCGGCGCCACGCCTCACCCGCGGTGGCATCAATGCTCTTTCTGGCACTGTACCAGATCGTGGACGGGATCATGGTGGGACGCAGCCTCGGACCCGAAGCGATGGCCTCGGTCAACGTGCTCTATCCGCTGGTGGCACTGGTCTCGGGACTGGCGGTCATGATCGGGACCGGCGGCAACGCGCGGATCGCGGTTCTCCTGGGTGCGGGCAAACAGAAGGAAGCCGGTCGGGTGCTCGGCATGATTGTCGCGCTCGGGATCGGGCTCGGGGCGCTGGTTCTCTCGCGGCGGTCCTGTTCATGCCGCTGCTGCTGGAGATACTGGGAACCTCGGGCTTGTTGGGATACTACGCGGGAGGA
This sequence comes from Spirochaetaceae bacterium, assembly GCA_003556605.1. Taxonomy (GTDB): domain Bacteria; phylum Spirochaetota; class Spirochaetia; order DSM-27196; family SLAA01; genus B1Sed10-166. The sequence continues at coordinate 24,131 of PWQX01000041.1, read as the reverse complement.
TACCTGAAGGGGATCCTGCCGTTCTTCGTCTTCATGATCCTGACATTCGTGCTGGAGATGGGCGTATCCGGCGCTGCCATGGCCTCCGGGATATCACAGTCGCTGGGTGCAGTGGTGTTCATCGGCTATTTCGTGCACAAGACGGTGACCATCAAACCCGGTTTGCGCTTTGCCCGCCCCAACTGGGATCCGGCGGCGGTACGCGCGGTGGCCGTCAACGGCTCTTCGGAGTTCTTCAATAGCCTTTCGGCCGGCATCACCACCTTCCTGTTCAACCGCCTGATCCTGGCCTACGTGGGGGCACTTGGCGTGGCAGCGCTTACGGTGGTGCAGTATCCGATGATGCTCGGCGTGATGGTGATCATGGGGATTGGAAGCGGAACTCAGCCCATATTCAGCTACAACCATGGCGCGGGTCTGCAGCGGCGCGTGCGCGAGACGCTGCTGCGTGCTGCGGTTGTTTCCACGCTTGTGGGCGCAGTCATTTTCTTCGTGATGGGAGCGCCGGCGCAGACGCTGGCAGCTCTCTTTCTCCCGGGGCATCCTGAGGCGCAGGCCCTCACCGGGGAGGTTTCACAGCTGGTGCGCTGGTCCATGCTCTTCCTGCCTATGGCGATGATTGCCTCCGTATACTTCACCGCGCTGGAGCAGGCGGCAAAATCGCTTGTGGTGGCCCTCGCGCGCGGTCTGGTTCTGCCGGTACTCGGCCTGGCACTCTTCCCCACGTTGTGGGGAGCCAACGGTATCTGGATAACCCCAATCTTCGCCGAGGCAGTGGCGGTACTGATCGCCGCAGGCTGCTACGTGGGATGGCGCAGCGCGGGGGCTACAGAGCAGGGTCCGTTTCTATCTGCAAAAGAGCCAAAGGTAGAAGCCCTTGCACGGGAACGGACGCAAGTAGTTGTTTCCAGATTCCGGATTGCTAGATCACGCACGTGGCGGCTAGTCGGCTATATCGCGTGCTCACGCAACGCCGGGACACGCCGCTCCGCCTGTCAGCTTTCGAAGAAGTCAACCTCTCCATCTGCCAGAGAGTATTCGGCACCGACGATACGCAGCTTACCCGCACGCACCAGATCCTCGATTACCGGGGAGCCGCTGCGCAAGGTCTGCATAGTTCGGCGCACATTGGCGCGCACCGCCCGGTGAATCAGCTCATCGCGATCCATACTCTGCGCCCCGTTTAGCAGCGGCGCCACGGCCGGGCCGATCAGATCCACGATCGCCTTGATGTTTAACGATTCGTCATTCTGCGCACCCTGTAGCGCATCAAGCGTAGCGCCGATCGCACCGCAGCACGTATGACCCAGCACCACTACCAGCGAAGGCCCCAACTGCGTCGCCGCGTACTCAATACTTCCAATCTGCGACTCGGCAGCAATATTGCCCGCCACGCGGATCACGAATAACTCCCCAAGGCCGCAATCAAATATTACCTCGGCCGGCACGCGCGAGTCCGAGCAGCCGAGGATTACGGCGAACGGTTTCTGAGCCCTAACTAAATCGGCAAGATGGGTGCACTTAACCGCCTCTACAAGCCCAAGCGAGTTCGCAACAAAGCGGTTGTTACCCTCGCGCAAACGCGCAAGAGCCTCTTCAGCAGTACAATTCGGGGTAATCGCGTACATGGCGCTAGCTCGCCGTCAGTATACCAGGGCTTGAGCACCGGGGTACAGCACCAGCGCGGCCCCACAGCCTCACTCAACACCGTACCGAACGTCTTATGTTGCCACGGACCGGAGCCGTTGGCAATGCATAACGTGACGGGTGCCTTCCACAAAACGTTTCCGAAACATCATTGCTCTACGTGCGTGAGCGCGAGCTATGGGTTGCCCCGTTTCCGAAGCGGCAGCCTGCGCTCGCCACCACAAGCTGCGGTAACAGGATCGCCGGCACGACGGTCTACCGGCAGATCACTATCCGGAACCGGAACACCGCGACAAAGCTCCGGGAGTTAATGAGCCGGGTATGAAGCGGGCTCCGCGCTTGCGGTGGTGCGCCATGGGTAACGACTCCGGGAACGCACAATGGATCAGGCCGGTGGAATGCTCTTGACTGCGTTTCCATCGGCACTCCAGCCGGCGGTCAGCCGAAGCGCACCGGCGATATGCGAAGCGAACGCGGCGTTGTTCCTGATCAGGGCGATATTCGCCGCCAGGGATTCCCCGCCGGTGAGCTCCACAATACGTCTCAGGAGAAAGGGCGTGACTTCCTTGCCGGTTATACCCCCTTCTTTCGCGTCCCGCACCGCCCGGATTATGGTAGCCTCCATCTCCGCGTAGGCGATCGCGTCACGTTCCGGGATGGGATTGGCAATCAACGCGCCCCCGGCGGCGGGTATCGTCCAATGCGAGGCCAGAGCGGAGGCGATTTCCCGCGGCGAGTCCAGGCGCGCCGGAGTGGCAACACCGCTTTCCCGGCTGTAGAAGGCGGGAAACTGGTCCGAACCATAGGTGATTACCGGCACGCCCAGCGTCTCAAGGTACTCCAGGGTGCGCCCAATATCCAGTATAGACTTGACCCCGGCGGAGACCACCGCCACCGGGGTACGGCCCAGCTCCGGCAAGTCTGCGGAGATGTCCAGGGAGCTTTCCCCGCCCCGGTGTACGCCCCCGGTTCCGCCCGTGGCAAAGAGGCGGATCCCGGCAGCGGCGGCGCCGATCATGGTGGTGGCCACGGTGGTGGCGGCGATGCGGTGCCCCGCCAAGGCCAGGCCTACGTCGCGACGGCTTGCCTTGAGCACGTCTAGTGTGTTCCCCAGGCGTTCAATCTCCTCCGCCGTCAGACCAATGCGAAAGCTCCCGTCCATGATAGCGATCGTGGCCGGCACCGCTCCGTTGGCGCGTACCACCCCTTCCACCTCCCTGGCGGTGGTCACGTTCTGCGGGTAGGGCATCCCGTGGGATATGATCGTCGATTCCAGGGCCACCACGGGACGTCCCTCCCGAAGTGCGTTCTCCACCTCCGGGTGGATCGCCAGGGGCAGCTTCGTAGTTCTACCGCGGGTATCGGGTGCGGTCCTGTCTCTATCCATTGTATTCCTCTGTTGTGTTTTTTTTGTGCATCTCCGCAGCCGATGCTCATGTCCACGGAGATCCCCGATGCCACTGTCCGGAAAGCTGCACACGGTGAGCGCACGTCCCAGTCGCATGCAGATCCTCGCCGCCGGGATGCGGTGCATAACGATACCACAGGCAAAAGGGGCGACAAAAGCGTCACCGGCTTCGTTCACGTTGACGATCTGCACGGGAAGAGCCGCGAAGAGCTGCGCCCGGGGACGCGACGGTTCACCGTGCTGCGTGATGGTTGCCGTGGTTGCTGTGCGCTGTGCCGTTTCGAAAGATCGCATCCAGCAGCATCCGCTTTTAGAACACCTGCAGCGGCTGGGAGCCCTTCACTTTCTTGCGGGCCTGCTCAACCCCTTCGTGCTGCTGCGCGTCGGCGCCGTCAAAGAAAAAAGCAGGGAGTTTGTCTAACTCATTGCACCATGTGGAGGTATTTTTTCTGCCTGCCGGAATCGCTCATTTAGGTCCGTATTCTGTTCTAAGGGGGTTCGGTATTAGTATTGATGACGGTGTTCCCGTGCTCCACGGGCCTCACAGGAGAACCTCGGCGAGCTTGCGCAACACATCCCGCCGAAACGCCTGCAGCTCATTCGCCGCGACGGGAGCAGGAACTCGAGGGCCATGCCCCGAAACCGACCTGAACGCCGCGTTCTCGCCGCACATGCAACGGGATGAACCCGCGTATCGCCTCCGGCGGCGCCCACCGCGTTATACTCGAGGTTTTCTGACCCCGCCGCAGGCCACGCCCATCGGCGTGAGCTCACCGGCGAGGATGCGCCGGTAGAGTGTTCGGTAGTCCTCCACCATCCGTTCGGCGGTAAATCGTGCGGCAGCCCAGTCACGGCAGTCGCTGCGGCGTATCTCCCCCACCCGCCCGACCGCCTCAACGGCCTCCTCGATGCCGTTCACCAGGAACCCGGTCCGCCGATGCCGGATCAGTTCCGGCATCGATCCGCGATTGAACGCGATCACCGGCGTGCCGCAGAGCATCGCTTCGGCGACGCTCAATCCGAACGGCTCGGCGAAATTGATCGGGTGCAGCAACGCGAGCGCTCCCCCCAACAGCCGCCGGCGCTCCTCAGGGCCGGCCGGTCCCTCATACGTGATCCGCCGGCCGTCGACGTGCGGCAGCACTTCGCGCTCATGGTACTGCCGGTCCTGAACGATGCCGGCGATCCGGAGACGCATCCCCGCTCGGCGAGCGATCTCGATCGCCTCGCGCGTGCCTTTGTCGTGATGGATGCGGCCGAAGAACAAGAGATAGTCCGCCGGGTCCGGGCTGAAGGGAAACTGCTCAATAGGCAGCCCGTGATACACGGTCGCGGCGTAACTCAGTTCCGGGGCGCGGTCGGCGTCGCTGATCGAAACGTAGTAGGCGCGGTTGTCGTACGCCCGATACGCCGGCAGGATCCGGGGTGATGAGAAGCCGTGAATCGTGGTGACCAGCGGCGTCTCGATCAGGAGCGAGTAACTCAATGGGAGAAAATCGAAGTGGTTATGCAGGATCTCAAACTCGCCGGCATGCTCCATAGCGTGGGCGATATGCAGGCATTCCCAGACCTTTGGATCGAGACTCTCGTCTTCCTCGTACGGTCTGGGGCAGACCGCCGAAAGCCGTCCCGAGGTACGGGAGTCTTGCGTGGCAAAGAGCGTCACCTCCTCCCCTGCAGCAACGAGCCCCTCGGCATGCAGATGGGCGATTCGTTCCCACGGCCCGTAGTGACGTGGCGGAGTCCGCCAAGCGATAGGTGCGATAATTCCGATCTTCACGTGCGCCTGTGAGAACCTAGCTCACCATCCCTCTCTTGTCAAGGCTCACCGTGCGGCATTACGTATTGCCGCGCGGTACGCGACTATGTATGATTAGCTCACACAGGAGAAGGGAGAGTACGTACCGTGCTGGAAGTTCACCGCACCGGTGTCTACGTCAGGCCGGACAGCTCGCGGGTATTGTTCCGCCCCCTCGGCATCGGTCCGGAAGAACGCGCCTCGCGCGTTGTCTCTCGGCTGCTGTATCTGCCGGAGACCGAAGCAACCCGCCTCGCACAGCGCATTGCCCTCGAGTTCGACGGTCGTCATGATCGCCTCCGCGCGTATCTGCTTCGCCGATTCGAACAGGTGGAGCCGCACCTGCCGACCGATCGTACGCTGAGCGATAGCCGCAAGATCCTCATCGGCGCCGCATTCACGCAGGAGTACGCGCTCGAGGCGGCTGCGCTCTTCAATCCGTCGATCGTTCCGCACCCCGACCAGTCGGAGCTTCCTGAAGGGGCGCTTCGGTTCGTCCTCAGTCTGCGGGCGGTCGGCGAGGGACACATCTCCTCGATCGTCTTCCGCGACGGCATAGTGAGCACCGACGGAACCATCGAGATCCTTCCACCGGCGGAGTACTCCACCGCAGGCGACAGCAATCCCGACCCCTACTACGACAAGGAGCTGTTTCTGCGCAAGCTCGGCGAGCTCGGCCTTCTGAGCCGGCGGGTCGACTCGGTCATGGCGCGCCTCGACGACAGCTTCACGCTGACCGAACTGGAAGGGCAGGTCGCGCGCGAGCTGCGCCGTGACCGCTCGGTAACGGCCGAGGAGCGGCACCTGCTCGAAGGTGTCCGCGCACTCGCACAGGCGAACTACGAGCTGCAGTTTCAAGCGACCCGCCGTCTCTCAGAATGCGTAATTTACCCGAACTCTCCGGCCGAGCGTTACGGAATCGAGGATGCCCGCTTTGTAGCGTTTACCGAGGAGGAGGGGAGCGTCACCTACTACGCGCCGTACACCGCTTTCAGCGGCGAGCTGATACTGCCGCAGATGCTCGAGACAGACGATTTTCAGCGCTTTCGTATCACCACGCTCAACGGCCCGATGGTCGAGAACAAGGGCCTCGCGCTTTTCCCGCGCAGGATCAACGGACATTACGCGATGCTCGCCCGGCAGGACAACGAGAACATCTACCTCATGTACTCCGATATGCTGCACTTCTGGTACACGCGCCGGCGCATCCTGCGTCCGACCTTCTGGTGGGAAGCGGTCCAGATCGGAAACTGCGGATCGCCGATCGAGACCGAGGCCGGCTGGCTGCTGATCACCCACGGGGTGGGACCGATGCGCAAATACTCTCTCGGCGCCGTCCTGCTCGAGAAGAATGATCCGGCCGTAGTCCTCGGCCGTCTGCCGCAGCCGCTGATGACCCCGATAGAGCACGAGCGGGAAGGCTACGTACCGAACGTCTTGTACAGCTGCGGCGCCCTGGTACATGCCGGAAGACTTGTGCTGCCTTACGCAATGAGCGACCAGTCCTCGAGCTTCGCTCTGATAGCGCTTGATGAGCTTCTCGAGGAGCTTTTGCGCTGGGGTCCGACCGGCCGCAAACACCAAGGCGAAGGAGGCTACCATACGACATGACGAGCAGCCCGAAGAAGATCGCTTTCGTGGGCGACTATGTCCCGCGCCGCTGCGGCATCGCCACCTTCACCTACGATCTGCGCAACGCGGTTGCCGAACAGGACCCCGAGGCCGACTGCTTCGTGTGTTCGGTCAGCGACACCCCCGAGGGTTACGACTATCCGCCGGAGGTCCGTTTCGAGATCGCCGAGAACGATCTGCAGAGTTACGAGCAGGCGGCGGAGTTCATCAATCTGAGCAAGACCGGGCTCGTCTGTATTCAGCACGAGTACGGCATCTACGGCGGCCCTGCCGGAAGCAACATCCTCGCGCTTGCGCGCGCCGTACAGGCGCCGGTAGTCACGACGCTGCACACGATCCTGCGGGAGCCGACCGCCGACCAGCGGCGCGTTCTCGAGAAGCTCGCCGCGGTCTCGACCACGCTCGTTGTGATGACCCAGCGCGGCCGGAGCATGCTTCAGGAGATCTACGGAATCAAGGAGGAACGGGTCACGGTCATACCCCACGGCATTCCGGACATGCCGTTCATAGATCCCAATTTCTTCAAGGACCAGTTCGGCGTGGAAGGCAAGAAGGTCATCCTTACCTTCGGTCTGCTGTCTCCCGACAAGGGTATCGAGGAGATGATAACCGCCCTGCCGGAGGTCGCCGAGCGGGTGCCGGATGTCGTGTACGTCGTACTCGGCGCGACGCACCCTAACCTGCTGCGTAAGCAAGGCGAGAGTTACCGCATGAGCCTCGAGCGCTTGGCCGAGCAGCTCGGGGTCAAAGATCGGGTGATATTCTTCAACCGCTTCGTGGAGCCCGAGGAGCTCAAGGAGTTTCTCGGCGCCGCCGACGTGTACGTCACCCCGTATCACAACGAAGCGCAGATCACCTCGGGACCCCTGGCCTACGCGTTCGGCTGCGGCAAGGCTGTGGTCTCCACTCCCTACTGGCACGCGGCCGAGATGCTCGCTGAGGAACGCGGTGTCCTCGTGCCGTTCCGCGACTCCTCGGCGCTCGCTAAAGCGGTGTCGGAGCTTCTCGCCGACGAGGTGCGGCGGCACGCGTATCGAAAACGCGCGTACCTGCTCGGCAGGGAGATGACCTGGAGTCAGGTGGCCCATCAGTATCTGGCCATGTTCCGCTCGGCGCGCGAGGCGCGTGCCGCGCTCGCCGCGCCGGCGGCTCCGGTGAAGACCCTCGCCCAGGCCGGACGAAGACTGCCCGAGCTGCGGCTCGAACACCTGAAGCGGCTCAGCGACTACACCGGCGTGATACAGCACGCCGCGTATACCGTGCCGGATTTCTCCCACGGATACTGCACCGACGACGCCGCGCGGGCTTTCATGCTCGCGGTTCTGCTCGAGGAGCTGAACCATCCCGACACGGAGCTTGCCGGGCTGCGCAGCACCTATGCAGCGTTCCTTACCTACGCGTACATCCCCGAGACCGGCACGTTTCACAACTTCATGTCATTCGACCGGCGCTGGCTCGACAAGCGCGGATCGGAAGACAGCAACGGTCGGGTTCTCTGGGCGCTCGGCACCGCGGTCGGCCGCACGCAGGATGCCGGATTGCTGTCGTGGGCTGCCGAGCTGTTGGCAGTCGCCCTTCCGCGGGCGATCGAGACGAGCTCGCCGCGCGCCTGGGCGTTCACGCTCAGCGGTCTGTACGAGTATACAAGGCGGTTTCCCGGCGACCGCGCCGCGCGGCAGGTCGCCGAGGCACTCGCGGCAAAACTGCTTAAGCTCTACCGTGCGGCGGCGAAGCCCGACTGGCCGTGGTTCGAGCAGACCCTATCGTACGCCAACGCGCGTCTTCCGGCGGCGGCTCTCCTCGCCGGCCGTATGCTCGAGAATCAGGAGCTGCTGCAGATCGGGCTACGCGCGCTCGAGTGGCTGTGCCGCATTCAGAAGTCCGAGGCCGGCTGCTTCAGGGCGGTCGGCAACAACGGGTTCTTTGCGCGCAACGGCACCGCCGCGATATACGATCAACAGCCGATCGAGGCCTACTCGACCGTCTCGGCGGCGCTCGTCGCCTACCTCGTGACCCAGGAGCCGCGCTGGCACGAGGAGGCGCAGATCGCCTTCGACTGGTTCCTCGGCAGGAACGATCTCGGACTGCCGCTGTACGACCCGCAGTACGCCGGGTGCTACGACGGGCTGCAGATCGACAGGGTCAACCGCAACATGGGCGCCGAGTCGATCCTCTCGTTCCTGCTTGCCCTTGCTGAATTGAAGATGATGAGGCAGACGCTGGCTGCCTACGACACGGCTGTCGAGAGCGAACCGAACACGCTCGCAACCGCCCCGAAATGAACGCTTCGCAGGCAGCCGCTTTGCGCCTTACTCTATTCCGGCCACCGCTCCGCCCGGCACGCTCCAGCTCAGGGTGAACCGGTTGCCGGCAGGATGGTGCGACGGTACCTGTGGGGTATCATCAACGCGATCATGCACCGCCTACTGGGGGCGCAGTCCTCCCGAGAACGGCCGCGAGTCTGCGGCGTAGGCGCCTTAGGTAAGCAGCTTGATCCGGCTGAAGATGTAATCGAGACTGTCCTGCTTGATCACAACCCTGTAGAACGACGTTCCGCCTAACCGGTGTGCCTGGTAGCTGCCGCGCCGGAGGTACTTGTCGTCACGCTCGGCGTCGAACCAGTGCACCAGGGCGAGTGTACCGTTTTGAATCTCGAGCGCGGTCATTCCGCGTTTGCCGAGCACGCATCCTGAGTTGAAGACACACGGCACCACGAGATCGGCGTTGTAGAGGCTGCGCTGTGCACCTTCGGCGGCGTTATGGCGGTGAATGTGCTCGAGCTCGCGCTGGTACTCTTTGATCTGCAGTTCGATCTTGTGCTGTTTTGCCTCGCCTGCGCCTGGGTATGCCCGACAGAGACGCTCGATCTCAAAACGCAGCGTGTCGATCTTCGACATCGATTCGAACAGGGGGCGATGGGTATGCCCGATAATGGAGAGCAGGCTGCGGGCACTCGAGAACTCGTAGACGCGTTTTTCGGTTAGGAATCGTTTGCGGCTGTCATGAGCAACCGTCCGGTTGCGGATTCTCAGCGGGTTGAGCGCGTATTTAAGCACATAGCCGATGAAGCGATTAAAACGCTCGTAGCACCACAAGGCCTGGTGGCCGTGAAAGATGAAGAGCGTGTCGTCGCGGTGGCGGAACCTGAGCCCTTCGATCGGGCTCATGCCGTCCTCACTCACTCCGTCGTTCAAGAGCTCATAGTCGTGATTCCCGACAATTCTGTGCACCCGCCGTTCGGCATGAAAGCGCTCGAACACCGCATATACCTGTGCCCAGCGGCGTTGAATCTCGGCGAGTGAGAAGCGCTGTAGCTCCTCAACATCGCCGTTGAGAATCAGGTTGAAACTGCCGACGAGATAGTGGCGGCTAAGCACGGTAGCCAACATCTCGGAATTGGTGACGAAGTCGTCCGTCCAACTGCCGTTACCCATATGCAGGTCGCTGAAGATCACGTATCGGTCGCCATCGTGCAGGCTAATCTCAGGCGAGCTCTCAAAGACTTCTTCGAGCTTGCCAAAGCTGAAAGCATCCTCACTCATGGGGTTCACGGTGTCACGCTTGTGTTAGATTTCGATGAGGATCGCGGTGCTGCCTCCTGCAACCTGCAGTCGGTCAAGTTTCCTCGCGACAGGTATGGATCGGCGCCTCGGTGGGGCTGTTACGCCGGGGCTTGCACCGGAAGGGTGAGCGTAAACGTGCTTCCCTGCCCCACGGTGCTCTGTACCTCGACATTGCCCCCATGGGCAAGCGCAATATGCTTCACAATCGCGAGCCCCAGTCCCGTCCCGCCCATCGCGCGGCTGCGGGCGCGGTCCACGCGGTAGAAGCGCTCAAAGATCCGCGGTAGCGCGGTCGGCACGATGCCGGGACCGGTGTCCGAGACGGCAACCTCGACCAATCCGTCAACTGCGCCGATGCGAATCTCGACCTCGGCGCCCGCGTCGCTGTACTTCACCGCGTTGTCGACCAGATTCACCAGGGCTTGCTCGATCAGGCTGGCGCTCACCTCGGCCACGCACGGGCTCTCGCACTGCCGGCGTATGGTTATTCCTTTTTCGGCGGCCGAACGGGCGCAGGCCTCGGCCACACGCTTCGCAAGATAACTCAAGTCCGTTCGGGCGCGCGGAATCTCGGCGTCGGCCTGTTCCAGACGGCTGAGGCTGAGCAGGTCTTCGATGATCGCGTGCAGCCGGTCGGCGTTCTGCTTCACGATCTCGAGAAATCGCACCGCTTGGCCGGCGTCTGCGTGCGCGCCGTCGAGCAGAGTCTCGACGAAGCCCTTTATCGTGGTGATCGGGGTCTTCAGCTCATGGCTGACGTTGGCCACAAAATCGCGTCTGATATCCTCCAGACGCTTGAGGCGGGTAATGTCGTGCAGTACCAGTAGCGTTCCGGGACGCGGATCGGCGGCCGAGTGGAGCGCCGAGCCGTGCACGTGAATGATGCGTGGCGCCTCCAGGTAGAGCGTGATGTTCCGCTCCACCGCCTCATCGTTCACCGCCACTTCGTCCGCAAGTGCGGCAAGCTCGGTGCTTCGAAATACATCGAGCAGCGACCGGCCCGTCGCCTCCACGGGGGTGGACCCGGCCAGTCGCGCCGCTGCGGCATTGGCCGAGCGTACGCGGCTCGCAGCGTCCAGCACCACAACACCCTCGGACATGCTCCAGAGAATCGCCTCGAGCTCGCTTCGTTGGCGCTGCATAGTAGCCATCCGAGCCTTGAGCTCGATCGCCATGCTGTTGAGCGCTTCGGCAATCGCGGCGACCTCCTCCGGCTCGGTCACCGAGAAGCGATACTCCAGGTCGCCCGCGGCATAACGCCGCGCCGCAGCACGCATCTCAACGAGCGGGCGAGAGATTCTCTGCACTACCCAGAGGCCGGCGACCCAGGCCGAGCCGGCGACCACCACACCGGCAGCCAGCATCCCGGCAAGGCGCGGCACACCTTCGAGCGTAACGAGAGAAGCCACCGCTATCGCGGTGGCCGCAATCACCGAGAGCGTCACCATGCTCAAGTAAACCGGCAGCACCTGCCGCCTGAGGGTTTTAGCCATGCTCGCCGCTGCCCTGCTCCTCCGGGTTCAGACGATAACCCACCCCGCGAACGGTTTGTATGTAGCTCCCGTAGTTACCGAGCTTGCGCCGTAGCCCGAGGATCTGTACGTCCACCGCGCGCTCGGTAACCGCATAGTCCTCACCTCTGATGGCGTCAATGATCTTCGTCCGTGAGAATACCCATTTCGGATGTGACGCGAGAAACCACAGGATGGCGAACTCGGTAGCGCTCAGGTCGACTCCCCTGCCGCCGCAGTGGACTTCGTGCCGGTCGCGATCCATCGTCAGGTCACCGACCTTCACCGACTGCGGCGCCCCGTCGCCGTTTTGCTCGTTACGGCGGCGAAGCACCGCGCGGATGCGTGCTACGAGCACCCGCGGGCTAAACGGCTTGGTGAGGTAATCGTCTGCACCGAGCTCGAGACCGGCGACAACGTCGGAATCTTCGCTTTTCGCGGTAAGCATGAGAATGGGAATAGCCGCGGTAGCCGGCCCCGTCTTCAGGCGCTTACAAACCGACAGCCCGTCCAGCCCCGGAAGCATCAGATCGAGCACGATCAGGTCGGGCGCAGAGTCTCCAACCTGTCGCAGAGCTTTTTCACCGGTCTCAACGGCCAGGACAGTATAGCCTTCCTTCTCGAGGTTGTACCTGATCAGCTCGAGAATATCGCGTTCATCGTCGACAACAAGAATGCGCTCTTTCGATTTCACCGATCGAACTCCACGTGTGCGCCGGTACGCGCGTAAACGATCCATTGACATATATTGGTGACGTGGTCCCCAATGCGCTCAAGATAGCGACTGAGCAGAATGATCTGCTGCCCGGCCTCCACGCCCTGCGTTTCGGTCTTCATTATGGCCAGAGCGTCTTCGGTCAGGGTATGGTGTAGCTCGTCGACTTCGCTATCGCGATACGCGATTTGCTGCGCTTTCTCCGCGTCACGATCTATCAACGCGGTGAGCGAGTCATGCAGCATCGCGAGCGCCTTGTTGCCGAGCACGCGCACCCGCGGCAACATACTGCTGTAGTGCGGCCCGGCGGACTTCGTGAGCGACCGCGCCACATGGCGCGCGTGATCGCCGATGCGCTCGAGGTCGGTCAGTGTCTTGATGCAGCATATGATTTCGCGCAGATCCGCCCCCACCGGCTGCATGCGCGCGATCAGATTCGTGCACTCGTCTTCGAGCTCAATCTGCCTGCCGTCGATGCGCGCGTCCTCATCGATCACTGCCGAAGCGAGCTCGTCATCCCAATTGGAAAGCGCGATGAGCGCCTTGCGAAGGGCCTCCTCGACGAGCGAGCCCATATGCAGCATGCCGTTGTACAGACCTTCGAGGCTCTTCGCCATCTCGTATTGCTGTTCCATTGGTTCGCGGTATGGTATCACAGATTGCGTCTTCGTGCGCGAGCCGAGAGCCGCATCGCCTTTGGGCCCCGTCTCCCCCGGGGGCTCTTGTTCTTCGGACCCGTAGTCAGCGGCCGCCGCACAGCCATCAGCCGAAGCGGCCGGTGATGTAGTCTTCAGTGCGCTGTTCCTCCGGGCTGGTGAAGATCTTATTGGTGGTGCCGAACTCTATCAAGCTCCCGAGAAAGAAGAACGCGGTGAAATCCGAGACGCGCGCGGCCTGTTGCATGTTGTGGGTTACGATCACGATTGTCACGGCGCTCTTCAGCTCACTGATCAACTGCTCGATTCGCGCAGTGGCTTTGGGGTCAAGCGAGCTCGTGGGCTCGTCCATCAAGAGAACCTCCGGCTCCACCGCAAGCGCACGCGCGATCGAGAGCCGCTGCTGCTGACCCCCGGAAAGCGCACTTGCCGGAGCTTTAAGCCGGTCCTTCACTTCCTCCCACAGGGCCGCCTGTCTGAGCGACTGTTCAGCCACCTCATCGAGCGCCGCGCGGTTGCGGATGCCCACAAGGCGCAGTCCGGCAACTACGTTTTCGTACACCGACATCGTCGGGAACGGCGTGGGCTTCTGAAAGACCATCCCGATTTTCCGCCGGATCATCACCGGATCCACGCGCCGCCCGTAAATGTTCTCGCCGTCAAGGAGCACCTCCCCGGTCACCGCAGCGCTCGGCATCAGGTCGTGCATGCGGTTCAACGCGCGCAGAAAGGTCGTCTTCCCGCACCCGGAAGGGCCGATCAGCGCCGTGACGGTATTGCTGTAGATCGGCACCGAGATCCCCTCAACGCCGACCACCTTACCGTACTTCACCGAGAGCTCCCGCGTCTCCATTCGTACCGCTTCCGAGTGCACGTCCGGGTCATACTCAGCCGGGCGGCTTGTGAGATCCCACGCTATCTTCTCGACCCGCTGATCGACCGCTATCGTCGTATCGCTCATCTCTCTTGCCATTGTTTTCTCTCCTTCTCGGTTGCGTTCATCGGTGTTGCGTTCATCGGTGTTGCTTTCATCCGTCCGCCCGGGTTCCGAACCTGCCGGCAACGAGCCGCGCGACGAAGAAACAGGTCATTACGAACACGAGCAGCACGATCGCCGCCGCCCATCCCATGGCGTGCCACTCTCGGTAGGGACTGATCGCAAGACTGTAGAGCCGCTGCGGTAAGGTATCCATCGCCCGGCCGGGGTCCAGGTTCATGTAGTTCTGCCCAAACGAGGTGAACAGCAAGGGAGCCGCTTCACCGGCGGCGCGGGCAAACGCGATCAGCACGCCGGTCAGTATTCCGGTCTTAGCCGCCGGCAACACGGTAGAGATAATGACCCGCCATCGGGGCAGCCCCAGCGCCAACCCCACCTCGCGGAGCGACCACGGCGTGGTGCGCAGCACGCTCTCAACCGAGCGCGCGATAATCGGGAACATCACGAATGCCAACGCCACCGATCCCGAGACCGCCGAGAACCCTCCGAACGGGCGCACCACCAGCGCGAACGCCAGCAAACCCATCAGAATCGCCGGCATTCCGTTGAGCGTGCTACTGAGCACGCGCAGCGGCGGGTTTATGGGGTTATCTGGGTACTCACTGAGCATGATCCCGGCGGCAATGCCCACCGGGGCGGCGAAAGCAAGCGCCATGAGATCTATGATCACAGTACCGACGATAGAATGCGCAAGACCGGTAGGCCGGCCCTGCATGGCGCGCGCCGGCGAGCCGAGCTCCACAGTGAAGAAGTTCCAGTTGAGAGCGCCGATGCCGTTTATGAGAACGTACGAAATGATAATGAGCAACGGCACGACGATAAACAGAGTGGAAGCAATCAAGAGACTACGCATAACGCCGTCTCTGATGTACCGAGCGCGCACCGTCATAGCACCCTCCCGCCGATGTTGAGTTTGCGTTGTATATAGGCGGCAATCAGATTGACCACAAAGGTCAGCAGGAAGAGGTAGAACCCCACCGCCATAAGACTCGCGAGATGCATAGTTTCAACCGCTTCACGGAACTCATTTGCAATGACCGACGGCATTGTGGATGCCGGGCCGAAGAAGGTGAACGGCAGGCGGTTGGAGTTGCCGATCAGCATCGCTATTACCATGGTTTCGCCCAACGCGCGCGCCAGCGACAGAATTGCCCCGGCAACAATACCGCCCCGCGCGTACGGCAGAATGCCGAGCCGCATCACTTCCCAGTGCGTTGCACCGAGCGCCCAGGCCGCGTCACGTTGTTCGCGCGGCACGAGCTTAATCGCATCGCGCGTGAGGCCCACCGTGTAGGGGGTAATCATGAGCGCAAGCAGCAGCGTAGCCGTAATGATGTTGTAACTCGCCGGTGCTCCCAACACCGGCAGCAGCGCCGGCGCCGACTCAACCGCCCAGTAGTAAACCGGGATGTAGAACGTATCGCGCATCCACGGGGCGAACACAAAGATTCCCCAGATCCCGATGACTACGCTCGGCACCGCGGCGAGCAGGTCAACCAGGTAGTTGATCACCGAGCCGATCTTCGGGGGCGCATACTCGGCAGCAAAGATCCCGACACCTACAGCCGGAAAGAACGCAAGCGCCAGCGCGGCCGCACTGGTGATAATAGTGCCGAGCAGAAACGGCCAGGCGCCGTGCACGCCGGAAACCGGGTTCCATGTTGTCTCGAACAGGAACCCGAAGAAGCCCTGGCCCCGAATCGGCACGCTTCCCTGGGTGTAGAGCACGAACCCCATGCCGAGTGCCAACGCAATGATTGCCAGCCCAAAGACGAGCATGATCAACGCGAAGACACGGTCGCCGAAGCGCGGTAGATTGGGTGCGGAACGAAACGCCGTGTTCCGTACGACGCGGCCGGCCCGTTTGCCGCGCTCGTGCCGATAGTGGTCGCGGCAGGGCCGTTCTCCGCAGGGTCGAACATTGTTAACGTAGTCTGAAGCTCATTCATCATAACAATCCCGCAAGGCCTGAGCCCCGCAAGACCGAGCCATGCACCCGCAAGAGGGTGCAGCTCGGCCTTCTTTCGCGCTATATCTCCTCGCAACACCGACATTCGTCAGCGCTGCGCTATCGCAGCGATCACCTCGGCTCCCACGGCTTCTCCGTTCCAGGTTAGGCGGCGAAGCATATCGGTGGCCCGGTCTACCGCTGCCTGCGGCAGGCGGGCGAAATCAAGCGGCTCGCTCAGCTCCTGTCCGTCGGTGATCGTCCAGTAGAGAAAGCGAACCAGCTCCTCGGCCTGTTCACGCGTTTCTATGGCTGAGTTCGCATCCAGTCGCTCGTACACCATGACCCAGGCAAAGCTCGCTATAGGGTAGCCGTCCGCGGCCGGGGTGTCGGTGATCGAGACGCGCGTGTCGGCCGGAAGGTCGATGTTGGCCGCCGCGGATGTTGTCGGAAGATCAGGGAGAATGGTCTCGCCGGAGCTGTTGATGACCGCGCCGTAGGGGATATCGTTCAGCGTCGCGTATACCAGGGAGTTGTATCCGAGCGCTCCCGGGGTGGTTTGGACCACGCCGGCGACCCCTTCGTTTCCGTTGGCACCGGTTCCCCGGGGCCAGTCAACGCTGGTACCGAACCCAACGTTGTCGGCCCACCAGCCTGATACCTTTGAGAAGTAGTCGGTCCAGACATTCGTGGTTCCCGAACCGTCGGAACGGTGCACGATCTGGACCGGGACTGCCGGCAGATCAACCCCGGGATTCAACTCCACGATGCGCGGGTCGTTCCAGTGGGTGATCTCGCCACGATACATATCAACGAGCACCTCTCCAGTGAACACCAAGCCGGTATCGACGCCGGGGATATTGTAAGTCGGCGCGACGGAACCGAGCGTAATCGGCATGTTGAACGCCGTGCCCCCGGTGGAAGCTTCGATCTCGGCGACCTGCTCATCGCTGAGGTAGCGCTCGGTAGCGCCGAACATGATCGTCTGCTCGATGAATTGGCGGATACCGCCGCCCGAACCGATGGACTGGTAGTTCACGGTGATACGGCCGCCGGTGTAATCGCGGTATTCGTCGGCCATCGCGGTGATCAGCGGTGCCGGGAACGAGGCCCCCGCACCTTCAAGCGCAACCCCTGCCGCCCGGGCCGGATTGCCTTCAGCCGATCCCCCCGCAAAGAGCTGCGTACCGGTCGCTGTAAGCCCGAGCGCAAGTACGAACGCGAGGCCGAGCACCGAAAAGCCTGCAGTGCGTAAGGCCCGCTGTCTGTTTGTTTTCATTGTCTGTTCCTCCTGAACATGATTCGGGCCCAAAGCCCGTGTTTCTCGGGCGTAATATGCCCGTGTCTAGGTTAGAACAGCGTGACGCTCCGGTTAGAACTTGGTTAATAGTGGAAGATTTATCTCGAGATGTAAGCGCCCAACACCGTAGCAGAGCGGGATAACGGAGGAAAGACGGAACACAGAGCCGCGCTGACCAAACCTGAGCCCCCTTGGTCCGCCGCGCGAATCACCCAACGGAACAAGAAGTACCGGGGGAGAAGAGATCGCGGTTCTTCCTCTCGGCCCGTCCATGCCGTCCTGGCACGGCCGAGTCACCGGCAACCGATGTGAGGAGCCATGGATGGCGACGACATGGAAACGGCGAAGCGGTCATCCTCCGAAGTCTCCTAATGGTGTGCGGAGCCTTGGTCTGCTCGATGGACCACGTGGGGAGCATCCGCCGTGGCCAGCATCAGTGCCGACGACGACGGTCGGCGACTGCATTCTGCCGCGCGCGTGGCGAGCCCAGATCAGTTTGCCTACTCGTCGCTGACGGTGAGACGAGCGCGTCCGGCGGGATCGTGAACCAATATGATGAGGACCGCGATACAGCAGGCGATGATGAACTGGAGTTCCCCGAGGAGCACCTCTTGTTGCGCGACCACATCTCCCCGGCGATCGAGAACCCCGAAGGTGAGCCGGTTCTGCGAAAGTACATCGGTCTGCTCCTGGACCATCCGGCGTTCGGTGTGGCAAGAGCCCATCATTCGATCCAATAATGCCGATGCGGTCGGAGAACTCCCCAAAGCGACTCTTCGCAAAGGCGAACGCCGAGCTGATCGTGATTCCCAAGGGCTGGATCGCGCTGCGGCAGGCTCAGCCGCGACTCGACACTCCGCCGACGCATAACGCGCAGGCTTGGGCTGCCGCGTGCGCACGCCAAAGGAGCTCGTCGGCCGATCGCAGGCCGTCGAGGATTGCGGCGATCCAGCCGGCGACGAAGGCGTCTCCGAGACCGGTCGTCTCCAGGGCGCGAACGACCTCGCCACGATAGTGTGTCAGCACCTCAGCGCCGCCGCGATGGAGTCGGTATGCCGTTGCGCCGAAAGGTGGCTCCTTGAGGACCAATGTCATTTTCCCTCCTTCAATCGATGTGGCGAGCACCTCGAGCCCGCCGAGCGGCGCGAGCTCCGCTGCGGAGGCAAAGACGGTCGTTTGGCTTCTGGCCGCGACCAGCCTTGCCAGAAGCGCACCGAGCTCGGCGGCGCAGCGGTCGGTGATGTCTGGGTGCGCGAGGTCGAGCACGAGTGAGGCTCCGGAGGCGACGAAGTCGCGAGAGTGCGAATCGTCACTGGTGAGATACCCCGAAAGCGCGTAGCCGTCGATGTAGACGATGGCCGCGTCGCTTGAGAGCAGCGCAGGCCATATCTCCTGAGGAAGCGTCGGCGGCGGGGACACCAAGGTCCTGCTCTCCTCTTCGCCTGTCGGATCGTACCAGGTGATGCTGTGCCCGGTCGTCTCTGCGTCCCAAAGGTGCGGATTGATCAGGCCGCCGGTCGGCGGACGGCCGAGCACCGCTGTATAACGCTCCCGGAAGTCGTCGCTACCGACCGCTCCGTAAAGCGAGCTACCGTGCCCTCGCTCGGCGAGCACTCTCGCGACGTTTCCCGCAGCGCCCCCGGCGCGGATCGTTACCCCGGGTGCGGGACGCCGCACGGTTCCTAGATCGATCCTATCCAGGAAGCGTCTGAGCTCCTCGGACGGCCGGTGCACCGGCCCGTCAATCTCCGCCGGGACCGGGTGGGTCGTCGTGTCGATGAAGACATCGAGAAGCAGATTCCCCGCCAGGGCAACGGATTGGTGCGTCACGGATGCTCCTTCGCACTGCCGCGGTACGGATGATCGACCTCAAATATGATACGATCGCGGCAGGAGTCGGTATGGGAAAAACGGTCAGGTTCGGGGTCTCGATGGACAGTCCGCAGGTGGCCTTGCTTGACGAGATCTCCAGCTCGATGGGACACGAAAACCGGTCTGAGACGATCAGGAGCCTGGTCCGTCAATACGCCGTGGGGAGCGTATCGATTCAGGACGACCGCCGGGTTGTTGGCACGCTGACGCTGACCTACCGACTCGGCAAGCGCCTGCCAACCGTGCTCCTCGCCAACTATCCCACGCTTCGAATCAGCACCAATATCCAAACGCACGTGAACGATCAGATCTGCGTCAAGGTGCTCGTGCTCACCGGCAAGGCCGATGAGGTATGCAGGTGGTCGCGTAAACTCATTGACGTGCGAGACGGCGTAGGGCAACCCACCGTCGCGGCCACTGACCAGATTCTGGAGGAACTCTCCGGCGAGTAGCGGTTCATCCATGCGAGCCGACGAGGACCTTCGCATCCTCCATCCTCACGATGCGGTAGCGCGGGTCGTACGCCTCGCGGAAGCGCGCGCTGTGATGCATCGCGTATTGGCCGTGCTGAAGTCGACCGTCTATCCGCTCGGCGGCTTCGTCGAACTCCTCAATCCGAGGGCGCAGCGGTAGAAGCGCCATACGCATGTCGGTCCACCTCCGGCTCCACGTTTCGACCTCCGGTTCGGTGAACCCGGCCGACCCCCGAAGAAACGCTTCGGCGAAGCGCTGCCTGCTTACGATTCCGCCGACAACCAGGTCCAGGCTGAGACGACAGTAGCAACGGCCAAGCCCGCACGGCTCCGGTTCGTAGCGAAATCGGTTCACCGTCGTCTCGATCTCTCGGTCGAGAAACGTGAGCGCTGCCGCATGGTCATCAAGGAGATGACCCGGCCCAAACTCGTCCTGGAAAAAACTTTTGTAGATGTCGGCTAGCGTGGCCAGCGGGTAGCGATTGAGGAGCGCGGTTGCCGCGACGAGTACCTTGTGTGAGAAGCTTCCCGTTGGGCCGTGGGGCACCGGCCCGCCCTCCGGCGAGTACCGCCTCATCGCGGGATCACGCACGGCACGCCTCCGACGTCACCCACAGCGACGTCGATCCCGTAGACCGCTTGCACGGTCCCCTCGGTGATGACGGACCGGTCGCCTGCGGCGAGGACGGTCCCGTCTCGCATCATCACCAGTTTGGTCGCGTAGCGGATCGCGAGATTGATGTCGTGCACGCTCATGACTACCGCCACCGAAGTCGATTCGGCGACGCGCGTGATCGTGGCCATCAGGTGGTGTTGAGTGCGCAAGTCGAGGCTGCTCGTCGGCGCAGCACAAGGCCAGGGGCCCCAATTCATGCAGCTCGATCGTCTCCGCGGAACGCGCCCGAGCATGAGCACATCGTAGACCGTCATGCGGTACGCCTCGCTCTGTTGCGCGACGAAGCCGACGCGGCGGGCAATCTCTCGACGGCCGATCGTGCGGAGTTCCGCCTCGGCGATGAATACGCTGCCGGCCCGCGGATTGAGAACTCGATTGAGGCACTTGAGAAGCGTTGTCTTGCCGAAGCCATTGGGCCCCATAATCGCAAGCAGCTCGCCCCCGTCCACGGAGAAGCTGACACCCCTGAGGATCGGGGCGCTCGAATAGCCGAACTCAACACCGTCGACGTTGAGGATCATCGGCTCGGTCTCTGCAGAAGCAGGAAGACGAACAACGGCCCACCGAGCATAGACGTGAGGACGCCGGCGGGAAGCACCATCGGTGCGAGCACCACCCGCGCGACGGTATCGGCCACCAGCAGCACGAGCGCGCCGATCAGCGGAGCCGCCACGAGGAGCAGGCGCAGGTCCCCGCTGACCATCGCGTTGAGCCGCCAACGCAGCGCGTAGGGGAGGAATCCAGACGGGAACGACTGCGGAGGCGACCGCGCCGTTTACCCGCCAGTCGGCCCTGCCAAGGTCGCCGAAGGTCCACGAGATGATATTCGCGAGTTGCACGCTGTCGGCGAGGTACTGAATAAGCGTGAGACCGGCGGAGAACATCGCACCGACTGCTATTCCGGCCAAGACCGTGCTTTGCGCCGAAACGCGCGTGAACTTCGCGAGAACCAGCACGACGCCGGCGAGCACGGCGGCAAGAAGCAGCACCGCGCTCGTCGCGATGAAGACCCAGCTACCACGCGCATGTCTGCGATAACGTGACAGGAGGTCTCCGGCGGCCGCCTTGGGGCCGACCATCATTACCAGTTCGCGCGGCCCATCCCGGGGCCGTGGAGCGCCATGACCTCATCGTAGGTGAGCGGTACCTGAAAGAAGAGGTCCCAGATCTCCTCTGCCTTTCTAACCGGTGAAACATCGGCGAAGACATCCGGATAGAGCACCGAACCAACGTAGTAGATGTTGATGATCTGGTTCTCCCAGTTGGTGCCGTAGTACTTGTACACGAGGGTTGTGTAGACCTCGCCGTTCGCGAAGGCGGCAACGTTTTCATCGAGCACATCTCGGTTGGCCTCGTACCCGCGGAGTGAGAGCCCGTAGTTTGCCGAATCGATAAAGACGTAGTCAGGGTCCGCGCTGATGAGCTCTTCGAGCGAGGTCATGTACGGCCGGAGGTTCCCAACGGGATTCGTCGGCATGACGTTCGTGGTATTCGTGTAGTCAAAGGGCGCGTAGTCGCCGGTGGTGCGGAGCAGATCGGCAGGTCCGTAGAACATCATTCCGCCGGCGTACCCGCGCTTGGGCTCGCTTACGCGCTCGGCACGCTCGTTGAGGTCTGCGACGATATCCTCGATCCCGGCGACCTCCACGTCTGCGTCGATCGCGAAAACCGGAATCCCGAGCGTATTCTGCAGCTGATCGAGCGCCGCCACGTCGACGGTGGAACTGAAGACAATGTCCGGATTCCCGGCGATGATCGCCTCGTGGTTCTCCTGGCTTCCGATGCTCGGCAGCTCCTGGAGTTCCGGATGCGCGATGCGGTAGGTCGCCAGATAGAAGAAGTCGTGGACCGTCTTCTCCCGTGCGTGACCAGCGTCTTCTACCGCAACGACCTTCTCTATCGCGTCAAAGTAGGTGAGCATGCGAAGCGAGTTCGCGCCGAGCGCGACGATCGAGTCGATGTGAGCAGGAACCTCGATCACCCGTCCCCGCATATCAGTGATCTGTCGCGAAGATTCGATTGGAGCGCCGTTCTCGTACGTCTCCGAAACTCCCGCTGCAAACGCCGGTGCAAGTCTGACGGCTATCAGTGCAACCGCGAATAGCACGATGCGTGACGCTCGTGTGATCCGACTGATGTTCATCCTATGCCTCCTTGGTGAGTAATACGATTTCTTCCCGATGTGTTACTCCGCTCAGCAGGATACCGAGGACGCTATGAAAGCACAAGGTCCAAATGTGATCCGGTCCCTCGCACCGAGGAGGTGTTTTTCTTTGATCTGCCCCGCCGTTTCGTTCTTTCGGTGCCAAAGGCCTTGCCACTTTTCTTCCGCCACGATCGTCGCTTGTTCTCGAAGTGTCGCGGCTCATCTTCTGGCTGATAGCTGAGTTCTAGACGGAGGCCGCCGCGACGACATGAAGTCTTCCACCAGTTGTCTGTCCATCCCTCGCGCAGCCACGTCGGCGTCCTGCCTGCGGTGGCTGCGCGACGGACCAGTGACCGGCAGCGGCAATCCGAAATGGTCCGAGAGCACATCATCTCTCCAACGTATCAACCGGACTCCTGACGTGGATCGCCGGCATGTTCGGTGATTCCGGCGAGTTGGATCGCCTTCTTTGCCGCCCGCTGCAACGTGCTTTCATGGATGTGGTGTCGCCTTCGAGTTCCCGATCGCGGATCGGTAGAGACGTTCTTCGCCGGGAACACGTATTGCCATCTTCATTCGTACTTCGCGTTCGGAGACTTGCGTTCAAGCGCATACAGAAGCTCAATTTCTCCGTAACCGCGCTCGGTAAAGATCCGGTGCAGCGCCTTCGTCCGCTCCAGATGCTTGGTGAGATCGGGAATCACCGCTTCGGGTAACACCGTGATCCTGTCCTTGGATCCCTTTCCGTCCCGGACGACGATTTGTCGTTGCTCAATATCGATATCTTTCACGCGGAGTGGCGACACTCCATTAGTCGCAATCCGCTCCCATAGAGCAAGGTAGCCATGATCGCCTGCGTACCGGAAAGAAACGAGAGCACCCGTTCTAGCTCAGACCGGCTGAGCACCACCGGAAGCCGTCTCGGTCGTTTTGCTCGCACAGCTTCGACGACGCCGAGCGCTTCTCCTACGACATGTCTGTAGAGAAACACCAACGCGTTGAAGGCCTGATTCTGCGACGATGCGCTTACGTGCTGCTTCTCCGCGAGATGGCTACAGAATGATCGTACCTTGGGTGCGCCCATGGCGTTGGGGTGCTCCTTGTCGTGAAAGAGAATGTAGTGTCGCGCCCAGTACACGTAGGATTGTTCGGTGCGATAGGAGTAGTGCTTCATTCGTAGGGCCGTACGAAGCTCATCCAGCAGTTCCGGTTTGTTCGGTACCGTGTCGTCTTTCATATCTATGAAGACACTACAAACGCTTCTCCCGCTTCAATATACGGACGAAGATGAAGCGTTTTCGCCGGATAGCGCGCCTAAGCGGTGGACTATACTTCGAAAATGCCGTCTCTCCGACCGCTATACTCGTTATTGCGGTACAATCAATTGCCGGAGCGTCGCCAGATCCCATCCTTCTGTAGTATGACGGTATCATGGTTCGAGAATACGATGTTGTCGTTGAGCGGGATGTAGACGGATTCTATGTGGCGTCCGTGCCTGCACTCCGCGGTTGCCACACACAGGCGAGGTCTTCGGATGAGCTGATGTCGCGAATCCGGGAAGCTATCGAGCTGTGCTTGGAGGTTGAGAGAGAGCCGGCGGAAGCATTGGATTTCGTCGGTGTTCAACGCGTTCGTCTCGAAACATGAGTCGCCTTCCTGCCGTCACAGGTAAGCAACCCATCGATGCACTCATGCGGTTAGGTTTTGCGGAGATTCGAGTTCGCGGAAGCCACCATTACCTACGCCATCCAGACGGTCGGTCAACAGTCGCACCAAGTCGCTCGGGCGA